>JBBQRC010000167.1:0-8871 GCA_038215215.1 Pirellulales bacterium | reverse complement strand
CTCGCAGTCCCTCTTTCGCCATCGCCGCCACTTGCTCGCCAATCGCCTTTGTCCGTTCGGCGTTCAGATGGCACAAGTCGGCGATGGCTTCCGGCGCACCTTTCGTCGCCAGGACGTAAATCTGGCCGGTCGGTGACTTCCAGACGTGCGACATCGCCAGAAGGCTCGGAGATAAGGAGTACCCACGCTCCAGTGTCCAGTCGGCGTGCAGGTGTTCGGTTTGAGCGAGGCGTTCATTGCCGAGATCGTGGAACGCCTTCTCCATCGGGTCGAACGGATCACGCTGACTCGCCAGGATGCCGAACTCGACAATCTCGTGGAACGCCTCTGGCAACGGCTGGGCGATTTGTTGTTCCACATCATGAACCGTTCCGTCCACGACCAACGTTCGGATCGTCATCCGATTGACGGTCAGCGTGCCGGTCTTATCCACGCAGAGAACCGTCGCCGAACCGAGGGTTTCGATCACTGGCACACGACGAGCCAGAACTTTCAACTTTGACAAACGCCATGCACCCAGGGCGAGGAAGATGGTCAGGACGACAGGAAATTCTTCGGGCAGCATCGCCATCGCCAGGGTAATCCCGGCCAGGACGCCCTTTAGCCAATCGCCACGAGTCAGGCCGTAGAGAACCACCACAACGATGCACAATGCTAAGCCCAAGATAGCCACACGCCGCACGAGCAGTCCGACTTCTTGTTGCAGTCGGGTTCCTTCGGTCCGCAACGTTTGCAGTGCCTTGCCGATATTGCCCATTTCCGTGTGAATGCCTGTTGACCGCACCTGGGCAATCCCCTGGCCCTGAACAATCAGCGTCCCGGAGAAGACAAAAGGAAGGTCTTCGCCTCCGGGGCGGGTCATCTCTCGCACACCGTCCCAGGCGACCTTCCTGACCGGAACGGATTCGCCGGTGAGCAGCGACTCGTCGGTGGACATGCTGTGGCACGAAATCACCACTGCATCAGCCGGAACCCGGTCGCCCTCGGCCAGTACCACGAGGTCGTCGGGTACGACATCTCGGCCTGCTATACGCTTTCGCCCACCGCCACGGATGACGAGCGCACGAGGGCTGGAAAGGTCCCGCAGAGCTTCCAAAGCCCGTTCTGTCTTTCGTTCCTGGTAAAGCGTGATGCCCAAGACAACGAAGACGAAACCCAGGAGCATTACGGCTTCCTGCACGTCGCCTAGAAGCAGGTAGATCGTGCCGCAAGCCAGCAGCAACAGGAACATCGGCTCTCGGACCACATCCCGCGCGGTCGCAAAAAAGCTGCGGCCCTTGGACGAAGGAAGTTCGTTGTAACCGTGCTGTTGCAATCGGACGGCGACTTCCGCGTCCGTAAGGCCATTCACAGTTTCGCTAGCGGAGTCGTTCGTCATTGTTCAAATCAATCTTGTTTTGAGTGGTCGGTCCATCTAAGGCGTTATCTCAAAACAAGTTATCGCCCTCGTTCCCTTGCCCCCGTCCTGCGCATGCTCACATGAGCGGTTCAAATGAGCATGAATTTCATTGGAGATTCGCCCGCTGGATTGCTGCTCAAATACATTGCTGCCCTGGCAAACGTCATTTTCCATTCCTCCAGGGGTGTTCAAGTTGGCAAAAATTCCGCGACAGTCGCCAAGATTTTCAGTAGCTTTGTTATGTCGGCTGGCTTGACCAAGTGGTGGTCAAACCCAGCTTACAGTGTACTCTGCGATCACTCTCTTGACCGTACCCCGTCTTGGCGACCAGAACGATGTTATTTAGTGCTGGCTGCTGACGAAGTTGTTTCGACACTTCCAGCAAGTTGGAAAAAACCAAAACCCACGCTAACTGTTTACTGATCATCAGTGGACCAAGCCGCCGTCGAGCGGTCGATTCCAGAGCACGGCGTGGACTACCAAGGATACTAACCATCCGACTACAAAAATGATTGGTAACCAATGTAAGATCCGAGTCCGACTTGGCTGAAAGGTAACCCAATAAATTGCAGTCTCTGCCTCGCCTGCTGCCGAAATTCGAGGCGATACGGCCCGCGTCAAACCGAGGCAGAGCCTCGAAAACACTGTATTCCAAGGCAAGAGACTTTAGAACGAGAGATCAGGAGTGGCGTTCAGAAGTGCCGATTTATCTCGTAATTTACTTTCGAAAATTTGTGGTTTACAATTCTCCCGGCTACCAATAGAAGCACAACAGAACTTCAGCGAGACGATAGCGCCGCGTTTAATTTGACAACGAAGGAATTGCGTATGGCGAAAGAAGCTTCCGCTACTGCGATGAGTGAAGACTCGATCGGTCAGCTCGAAGACGTCAAGAAAGGCAAGCCGCGAAAATTCGCGATGATATGCAAAGGCACAAGCATTGTTAGCTTGGTCGTGTATAAAAAAGGGAACGTCGAGGCCCGCAAGAAGGAAGCTAAAGAAGCTGGCAAGGGGCAGTTTTACTTCGGCGTAGTGGATGGTAAGGGAGTGGCCATTCGTTTTGCCTTGGCTCGTGCAGATGGATTCGAAAGCGAGCCGGTCAAGTCAATCGTGCTGAAGAACTATCTCGACGAGTCGGCCGAGATCAAGTGCAAGCCATTCTTTGAGATCGTCGATACGTCGCCGCTGGTGCTCGACGAAGACGATCCGCTGGTAGCACGCTTTTTGCAATTGCAGGCTGCGGCGGGGGCAGCGTGCGATGCGCACGCCGATCGCGCGGCGGAGATCAATTCGCTTTGCAGTCAGATTGGCGGCCATCTAGACCAGGAGCAGCCAGACGAGGCGACTGCGATGCTCGAATCGCTAGAGAAGTTGCTCGCCGGTTTGACTCCTGCGCAGACAACTTCGAGTGCAGTGCCAGTAGCGGAAGCTCGAACTTCGCCGGCTCCACGCGCTAATGACGCAGCCGCACAATTCCTGACGCGGCTCAAAGTGCTTAAGCCTTCCATCGACGCAGCCATGGCGGCGGCGGGCGCGAATCCCGAGATCAAATTGCGATTTAGCGAAGCAGCAGTCTTCGCCCGCCAGAAAGATTTTCCGCAAGCCGACGCGTTGCTGGATGTTGTCGAACAACTTTTGAAGCAATCCACAGTCAGTCCGCCAGCTACTTCGTCTGGTACCCATCCCGCCGATGCGTTCAAAGCACGGCTGACTGCGTTGATTCCTCAGATTAAAGCGGCGGCTGGCACGCCGGCCGGCGACGTTGCCAAGTTGAATGTCAGCGAGGCAGGGGTCTGCGCGCGCAAGCAAGATTTCGTGCAGGCGAATCTGCTACTGGATCAGGCCGAGGCGGCCCTAAAAACATCTCCGCAAACATCGCCGCGCAATCCGGCGGACCTATTCAAAGAACGGTTGGCGGCTCTGGTGCCTCAGATCAAACAAGCCGCCAGTACACCCGCTGGGGACGCGGCTAAATTGAAGGCCAGTGAGGCGGGGCTTTTTGCCCGTAAGAGCGATTTCGTCCTTGCGAACGCCCTATTGGATGAGGCCGAGGCGGCTTTGAAGGGTTCTGCCGTGGCCACTTCGCCCAGCACCCAGAGCTTCAACGCGCCGACGGACGCGTCGCCTGGCATCGCCCCGGGCCTCGTGGCCAAGCGCAAGTTCCTGATCGAGCGATGGAAGCGAATTCCGCCCGAAATTAGTGCTGATCTAAAGAGGCTGCAGCAAGCCATCGAACGTGACATTCCGGATGAGGACGCGGATTTGCTGATCGAACTTTCGGAAGACTACTTAAATGACTTCTTCGACGATATGAAAGAGGCGATCGACGACGACATCAATTCGGGCGACGCGCAATACAAGAACGCGATCAAGACCATCGGCGATTTCCGGACCAAGATCGCCAGTGAACCGCTGATTCAGCACCTGAAAGCGAACACCCTGAAAGCGGAAGTCACGGTCGAATCAATCCTGTTGGGTGCCCTGGACGAAATCGAGCAGGCCCTAGCGAATTAGCGCGCCAAGCGCCCAAATTTTCAGGCGAAAACGGTCCGCCCTGCCGCTTCACGGCTGGACCCAGCGGACTCAGATTAGGCACGGATACGGAAAAATGTTATGCCCCAAACAGTAGATTGGCTCACTCAACTGAAAAAGATTCTGCAAGTCGGGCCGGGAGAAGAGCGCGACTGGGGCGACAATCCCAAAGCCGAGCATCGCAGCACCAAAACGGCGGTCAAGGTGCTGCTGTCGAACCTGAAAAAGGGAGTGAGTAAGACGCAGAACCAAAGCACCGATGAAGACGATCAAAAGATGGTCATCTTCAAAGCGGTCGAGCTGCTCATTCGGGACAAGGTGAAAAAGACCAATCACCAAAAGACCACGCTTCAGGCGCTCGAGAAGTTTGAGTTGGTGCTGAATGAAAAGCTGCACGCCCAGAAAGACAAGAAGGACGAGCTCGAAGATACGTGGGTCGACATGATCAACGAATCTTTGCAAACCCTGCGACGGGAAGAGTTAGACAACCTTTTGCTGAATAAAGACCAGGACGAATTGGAGAACATCGTCTTTGACAAGGACAAAAACCAGCCGCGCGAGCTGCGCGAGCATGGCGTGAGGAAATTGCTTGAGTCGGACGAAGGAAAGGAGGCACTCGAGAAATCACACGTGAGCCTCCAAGCCCTCAGTGTGATACAAGATCCCGAGTTAATCGTTCCTTTTTTCGCTGTGGCCAATTCGGCTGTGTTCGGTGGGAAAGATTTCGACAACTTCGTCAATCGCCTTGGGGACGCCAAGGATGGCATCCTAGCCCAAGCGATGGACGCGATCATCAAGCAACCATTGCCCACGGATGTGACCGCCAGCAAGGTGTCCAAGGATGTCGCCGCACGCTTTGCGAACATGGCGAAGGCTATGGATCCCGAGCAGTTCGCGAAAATGGCGAAGCAAATTCTTAATTCGGATCAAGGGAAGCAAGCGCTTGTGGACAATCCAAAGTTGGGCGGTGCCCTATTGAGCTCGATAGATCCGAGCGCACTTAAAGACTTCGACTTTGACACGGCCTTTGGCCTCGCCAAAGATGACATCCTGGGCGAAGCGTTGCTCATGCTCTCACAGAAAAATCCCTTGTCCGAGGAAAGCGACAGCAGGCCGCCGGCCAAACTTGACCCGGCGCTCTTCACGCTGCTAGCTACCAAAGTCAAGCCAGAAGTGTGGAATGACAAAACCGCGACGACGGGGGTCCGCAAGGGGCTGGGGGCGCGCATTTGCATGGAGCTGTGGAACGCAGGCGGCTACGAGCAGGCCGTTGAGTTGATTGAGCACGGCGTCGACACGACCGTAGCCACACGAGTGACGGAGGACGTGAAGTCTGATCGCGACGGTTTCTACAGCGGATTCGTGCAGCCGCTCCAGCACATCATCGCGAAGTATCTCCCGGATGTTGGCAAGCTCGAGAAGAATGACCTTAGTTTGGAAGGGAAGCTCAAGACGAAGGCAGAGGGTGCCAAGAAAATCTTCGAAGCTCTGGGGGATAAGGCCGCCACGCTCACCAAGTGGGATGACGTGAAAAACTGTCCGATGCTTACGCAATTCAAGGAGCAGCCCGGCACTATCTGGGGCTTCGAAGACATTCGTATGCCATACGTACAGGCCGGTCATGAGACTGATGAAGGATCGCGGCCGCTGCGCATGTGGGAATTGTGGGATGCGATAGGGCTGGGCAACCAAGACTACATCAAGCTGCTCGAAGACCCGGAGAATTTTGCAGAAGAGAAGGTGGAGAAAGCCGCGCAGTTGATCCAGACCAAAAAGTCAACCCGTGTCGTGTACACCGATATCAAGGATTTGAAAACATTCGTAGAGGATTTTAAGAAGGATGCAAAGGCGCTGTTGCTCGAGTGGGCAGCGCAGATGCCCAAGGGTTCCTTCGCTGAAGTCTCTAAGGAAGCTGGCTTTGAGGATGGTAAGTTCCTAGGCGCTCTGGCGTGCAAGGCCGGGCTGTGGTTGGCCAAAGAGAAGAAAGAACCGGTCTATTACTGCCTCGACGGTATCAACATGGACGATGTGACCAACTACAAGAAAGTGAAGGGCCTGGCCATTGACGACTTCCTGTCTGGTCGGAGCAAAAAGAAGCACGACGAAGTCATCACGTTGGTGGAAATCAGGGAAATCCTCAAGAATTGGGACGATCTCAAATACACAAACGAAAATGGCGGGGACGAAGAAGTTGTGAAATTCGTCCTGAAGGGAAAAATCCTCTCGGGTAACGATCTGGAGAACAACATCCAGAAGTGGAAAGAGGCCATGGAGAAGGTCAACAAAGAAAATCCCACTCCGGCGCCCGATTTCAAGACCTTCACCAACAAACTAAATGGAATCGACACCGATCTGCTCCGCCAGCTTACCAAAAACGCCAAGACCGATCCCAAGAAGGCAAACCAGGACGGGCGCGCAATCGTGAAAAAATATGGCTACCTCATCAAAATTGCCAACACGCGGCCGCATATCGCGCTTAAGTACATCATGCTCAAATGCGAGGTGCTGAGTAATTACGGACTGATCTCGAAAAATCTGCCTAAGGCTGCCAGTAAACTTAAAGACGCATTCGATGAGAACGACGAAGAAAAAATCAAAGCCGCAAAACGCGGTTTGCGGAACGAGATCAAGAACTGCCACGACGAATTCCAACTGCCGCTGGAGTCCGCTCTACTCCGCCCCCCAACGACCGACCAGCAAATCTGAGTGGTTAGTATGGCAGTCCTTCGTAACGCAATTAAAATCCGTTTTCATTGTTCACTGTTTACGGATTGTCCAATAGCGACACAGCTTGAACGGTAGCTGCCGAAGTTTAGCTTTCTTCGTCACCGCGCAGTTTTGCGAGCACGCTGTAGTCTTCCAGTGTGGAAGTATCGCCGACGTGCTCTTTGCCAGATGCTATGTCACGCAAGAGGCGCCGCATAATCTTGCCGCTGCGTGTCTTGGGGAGTGTGGCGGTGAAGTGGATATCGTCCGGCTGGGCTAGCGCGCCGATTTCATGACGGACGTGCATCATTAGCGCTTTGCGAATCTCTTCGCTCGGCTCGAGGCTACGCAGCGTCACGAACGCGGAAATCGCTTGACCTTTGATCTCATCGGGTTTCCCTACCACCGCTGCTTCCGCGACGGCAGGATGAGAGACGAGCGCACTCTCGACTTCGATGGTGCTCAAACGGTGACCGGAAACGTTGATGACGTCATCAATGCGGCCCATGATCCAGTAGTAGCCGTCGGAATCACAGCGCGCATTGTCGCCGGTAAGGTACATCCCAGGCACTTTGGTCCAATATTGCTCCTTGTACCTTGCTTCATCTCCCCAAATGCCGCGCAGCATCCCCGGCCAGGGATGGTCGATACAGAGCATCCCACCGCGTCCCTGCGGTAAATTGTTGCCGTGATCATCGACAATTCGCGGGCGCACACCTGGCAGCGGTTTAGTGCAACTGCCGGGCTTGGTCGCAATTGCCCCGGGCAGTGGCGACATCATAATCCCGCCCGTTTCCGTTTGCCACCAAGTGTCCACAATTGGACAGCGACCGCCGCCAATCTTGTTGTAGTACCACATCCAAGCCTCTGGATTGATCCCCTCGCCGACACTACCCAGCAACCGCAGGCTACGAAGATCGTGCTTGTCAACATGCGCATCACCCCACTTCATAAATGAGCGAATGGCGGTTGGGGCGGTGTACAGAATCGTCACTTTGTACTTGTCGATTAGTTCCCAGAAACGATCTTCGGCGGGCCAGTTGGGGGCACCCTCGTACATCAACACAGTAGCACCTGCCGACAACGGGCCGTACACGACGTAGCTGTGCCCCGTGATCCAGCCACAATCGGCAGTACACCAGAAAATATCATCATCGCGGTGGTCAAAGACCCATTGGAAGGTCCGCTTGACGAACAGGTTATAGCCAGCCGTCGAGTGACGAATCCCCTTGGGTTTTCCGGTCGAACCACTTGTGTAAAGAATGAACAAGGGAGCTTCACTATCAAGCTGAGCGGCAGGGCAGTCCGCACTTGCCTGCTGGGTTAAGTCATCCCACCACACATCGCGACCTGCCCGCATAGAAATTTCGTTCCCGGCCCGCTTCAAGACGACACACTTTTCCACCGTGGGGCTCTTGGCGAGTGCTTCGTCGACCGTCTGCTTAAGTGGAAGAACTTTCCCCCGACGATACGATCCGTCACTGGTAAGCTGTACTTTGGCCCGCGCATCGTTGTTACGGTCAGCAATCGCTTCGGCACTAAAGCCCGCAAAAATGACCGAATGCACCGCACCAATGCGCGCACAGGCCAACATGGCGATCGCCAATTCCGGCGTCATCGGCATGTAAATGCTCACCACATCGCCAGCCACCACGCCCAGCGACTTGAGTCCATTGGCAAACTTGCACACTTCCTGGTGCAACTGAGCATAGGTCAAAGTGATGGTGTCCCCCGGCTCCCCCTCCCAAATAATTGCGATCCGATTGCCGTGGCCAGCCTCAATCTGCGCATCGACACAGTTGTAACAAGCGTTGGTCTTGCCACCCACAAACCACTTGGCGTTTGGCTCTTCCCATTCCAAAGTCTTGTGAAACGGTTCGAACCAATGCAGGTGTTCTCGAGCTTCCGACGCCCAAAAACCCTCCAAATCTAGGTCCGCGCGAGCGTAAAGCGTTTCGTATTCAGCCAAACTCTTAATTCGTGATTGACGCGAGAATTCGCTGCTCGGTGCAAATAGACGTTGTTCGATCATGACCGAATGGACATGGCCATCGTTCGCATTACTCATCTGAGCTCCAGTGATGGGATATTTGTGGGTGGTTGGTGGGGATTCGGTTGTGGATGCATCTACATGTCGAACGCTCCCTCAGTATTGCAGGGGGCAGCTACCTAATCGAGGTGCAATCGAGTGCGTCGATGTGCTGATTCTAAAAACTGTTACGGTTGTCTGCAAA
>JBBQRC010000166.1:0-8894 GCA_038215215.1 Pirellulales bacterium | reverse complement strand
CCTTGCCTTCCGAATCTTGGAAACGAACCATAGCTGAACTGCAATTGCTGGTGACGCGGACGTAACGCCTTACTTCAATTCAGGTGGCATTCTTGTACAATGCGGGCTTCCAGGTAAGAACTTGCAAGAGTAACAAATGCGCATCCATGACAGGCAATTACGACAGACTCATTAAGAAACTTGCCAAACTTCGAATCGATCGTTCAAAAGGGATCGCTCCGCATAAGCCACTGCTATTGCTCGTCGTATTGGAGCTAGCCAAGGCAGGTTTGATCAACGCGCCATTATTGAAGCTCACGCCAGAACTCGCGTTTCGCTTCTCCGTTTATTGGTCTATCGTGGCTCACCGCCGATCGCAGCCGCCCGATGTTCGTTTGCCTTTCCATCACATCGGTTCGTCCAAACTTTGGAAACCAATGGACGCAGACGGACAAGACTCCCGACATCGCGACACTACTGTATCCGTGTTATTAACCGAGGAATTTTTCATCGCGCTACAATCAGAATTATTCCGTCAGTCTGCGGGCTACACGCTTATCTCAAACTACTTCCAGCACGCGGAGCAAATTGCCTTATACGAACTCGCCGGTCTCGAACCACCCATCGACTCAGGTGATCTCGATGAACTCGCAATCCAAGCCGACAAAGAAGCGCGAGCAGAAGGACGCACCGCGCGTTTTCGTGTTGACGTGGTTGCTGCCTACTGCCACACCTGTGCGTTGACAGGTTACCGAATCACAACCATCACTGGCCACTCAATCGTCGACGCCGCCCACATCCACCAATTCGCAAAATCACGTAACGACGAGCCACAAAACGGCATCGCCCTTTGCAAGAATGCCCACTGGCTGTTTGATCTTGGCCTGTGGAGCATTGACGACGATTATAGGGTGATAGTTGCGGTCGCAGCTTTCGATGAAGGCTGCCCCACGCAGGAATCAGTGAAGTCAATGATCGGAAGACAACTGATCTTGCCACGTGATGTAAATCTCTGGCCAATCGCAGAGAATCTTGCATGGCACCGCACGAAGTGTTTTGTCGGGTGAGTCCGAGAATTGAGCAGATGATAAACTCACAATTTCTAGAGGCCGAAAAAGCAGCGCAATGAAGAATTCGGATGTTCTTACGAAGTTCCGCAATTTGAAAGTGTGGCAACGCGGCGATGAGCGTGCGCCTCATAAACCTTTGCTGCTGTTGCTTACCTTGGGACGCTACGCATCTGGTGCCGATCGGTTAATCGAGTATGCTGAAATCGACAAACCGCTAATGGAGTTACTCGAGCTCTTCGGACCGCCACGGAAATCATTCCACAGCGAATACCCGTTTTGGAGACTTCAAAATGACGGGATATGGGAGCTTCAGAATGCGGACGGCCTTGAAAAGCGGAGCGGTCAAACGGACGCGAAGAAAAGCGAGCTGATCAAATATCGCGTAGCCGGTGGCCTCACTACAGAACTATTCGACGCGATCAAAGATGATGCCGACCTACTGAAACAAGTATCGACGGAGCTTCTCGAAAGCAGTTTTCCGGACTCGCTTCATCAGGACATTCTTGAAGCGGTCGGCTTACTCGATGCAATCGAGTTCTCGCAGAGACGCAAACGAGATCCCAAGTTCCGCGAGATGGTACTTCAGGCATACGAGTATCGTTGCGCGATTTGCGGATTAGACCTGCGTATGGGCGGACGCGAACTGGGACTTGAAGCAGCTCACATTAAGTGGCACCAAGCACGCGGGCCCGACTCGATCGAAAACGGTTTATCGCTCTGTTCCCTGCATCACAAGCTTTTCGACAGAGGCGCGATTGGTCTTTCCGATGAGCACATCTTGCTAGTCTCTGAATCCGTCCATGGCACCGAAGGAATGGCCAACTGGCTTTTGACTCATCACGGCTTCCCCATTCGCAAGCCGCAGCGAGTTGAATACTCGCCATCATCTGGCTTCGTCGGCTGGCATCGAAAGGAAGTGTTTCGTTCGCCACCACGCGAGATACTGGTGTAGCGCGTGACCGAATAGGTCATATCGCATGTGCTGCCTGCGGTATGCCGTCGCGCCCGGCCAGTTGTTAATGACGGCGCGAGCCTATTTACTTTCGTTGTTGAAAAGCCGAGCAGAGACCGAAGTGACTGGAATTACGAGCGAATGACAACCAAGACTGTCAGAAATCGAATTCGACCGCCATCGCGGGCTGCTGGAACCGCTGATTGAGGTCGCTTCGGAACTGGGCCGCTTGCCGTTCGATGACGAGTTCGAGCGGACGGAGGAGATTCTAGCGGCCTTCGGCTCGATGAAGCGAGCGTTCAAACTAATCCGCAAAGTTACCGGAGCGGATCCCTGGGATACACTCCGCCAATGTCGTATCGATGACTTGCGAGTTTACCTGGCCTTGGCTCGATTCCCCAAACGCCCAACGCTCGCGCAAATGCCTGTCAGCATGCAGCGAGACATCAAGGAATTTTTTGCCGGCTACAAGAACGCCTGCGAAGCGGCAGATGCGTTGCTCTTCGAAGCGGGCGATTCCGAGATGATTGACGCGGCCTGTCAGCGGGCGACTCTAGGAAGGCTCACGTCCAACGCTCTGTATCTTCATCGTTCCGCGGTCTCGTCGCTTGAACCGGTGCTGCGAGTCTTCGAGGGCTGCGCGCGGGCTTACCTTGGTGATGTCGATGATGCGAACGTGGTCAAAATGCATCGATTCTCTGGCAAAGTATCTTATCTGGCCGTGCCTAAGTTTGAAAATACACCGCACCCACCCGTTCGACGGACAATCAAGCTTTCACTTCGCAACCTTTTCCTGCAATGCATTGACCACACTGAGAACAAGAATCCTCTGCTGCTGGATCAAAAGGAGAAGATGCTCGAAGCCGATCATCCGTGGCGTGAACGCTTTGCCAGGTTTACGATTCAAGAAGCCCAGCACGGATTGCTGGAGGCGCTCGAAGACATGCAACTGGCCCTGCAGTGGCATCTGCGACTCAAAGACGCCGGACTCATGATTCGCGGTTACCGACTGCTCTACCGAGAAGGAGTCGCCAGAAAACGTCTTCCATCTAAGCGCCTCTTCACGCAGGGTGCGGACCAAACGGAAGTGGATGCGGAAACGCTCGACAGGCCACCCGTGGACGAAGCGGATCCACATGATTTGCCAGTCGACGAATCCATCGATGCGGACGTCGAGGACGCGTCAGAGCCTAACCCGGCAAGAGTCGCCGAGTTGCCCATGCGTTCGCGACGTTTTGGCGTCGGCAAAGAGATTGGTTACGCAGTCTATGTGCATCGGCAATACGAAGAGTTGCTGGGAACGAGCGTAGATTGGGCCAAACGTCACTTGCCCGAGCACTACGAATACACGGTCGTCAAGCTGAACCAGCGGAATGATGCTGTCTCTTTCATACAATGCCCTGGATTTGACAGTGAACCTGAGCCGGCGATCGCCGCAATCATTGTCGTCAGTGCGGATGGAGCAGCCCAGCGGCGGACGACGCCTGCGGACCCGTACATTTACCATCACAAGTGGTTATTCGTCAGCGACGACTACGCGGGCTTTGATGTTGAGGCGAGCCAACAACGCTCGCAACAATGGATTGCCCTCGCAGGCGTCGACCGCTCGCGAATCGGCCGCAAGAGTTACTGGGAGGAGCGTGTTGTGCCAAGACTGAACGGACCGACCGGTGAACTTGAGAAGAAGGATCAGCCGAACTCAGAAGATGCGGCTCAAGAGCAGTCTCAATCGAATTGGGTTCGCAGTGCCGAAGCCCGCAAAGCGCTCAAGCTCTCGACCTGCGAGCTGGCGCACAAACGAGAGTCAGGTGAGATTGAATCGAAGAAAGTCGGTAACGCTTATCTCTACAAACTGCCCACGGACATCTGAGCCTTGCCGGTGATCATGTTCTTGACGTAGTCGGCGTGACCAGGACATTTGATGTGCGGGTATAACTACGGAAGCATGTCATGCCGCGAAGTTGGAACTTCTCGCTAAACTGTCGAAGCTCGCTGTCGCTCGGAGAGTTTATTTAACTACGGCTCCATCTCTGCTCTTAGAGATGCAATACGTTGCTCAAGTCCAATTAACGTCTTATCGCTGAATTTGTTTGAACCGAAATCTTGCCTTGCCTTTGCTGCTCTTTCATCCGCAGCCTGGCTATCAAGATTGGCAAGCTCACGATCCCCGATCTGCTTGAGAAATTCGAGGTCAGAGGTAGGCAACCAATCCACATCGTCAAATCCTAAACTCGCAATGGCATTGAACACTCGAAGATGGAGATCACGTTGGAAATCGGGATGCTACAAGGATGTCTTGCTTGTGTGCAAGGTTGCACGGTCGCGAGATGACCATGCAAAGTGGTGACTTGGACTGCACTGATTTCGGTTCGCCGTCAGCCATGACCGTACGGTGAAGTGGCACCTTTGAGAGTACGTCACCTTGGTGAACTGCGGTTTGGGCGTCAACGGGTTCAATAATCGGCATGAGTCGCTTCGTTGTACTCTCTGACCAATTCACGAATTCTCTAAGATTCTGCCGTCCATGTGTGCTCGATGGTCGGGATTTCCCACTCATCGGCAACAGCGGCCAACTGGTTCGTAATCGCAAGTTGCCTAACGAAGTCGACGCTTACCGCTGGCAGCGATGTTGAATCGTCCGCCTCGTTAATGGCTGTACCTATAAACGAGCTAGCCAGAACGCTAAGCCCAAACTGATAAAACCGAGCTATCGAAGATGCTTTTGTTTGCTCTTGTGAGTTCGGAGACGTACCAAGTGCTTGACTATTGAAGGGATACAACTGTGCACGCAGCGTCACGGCAGCGTCACGTCCGCGCTGCGCTAACTTGCCCATGGATGCGGCGGGTACTGATTCTATTGGAATTGCAATACTCATTCGACAATCTCTTTCTCCAACAACTTCATCGTTTCCTGTGTTATTTCAAAGGCTCGATTCCAATTTGCCAATTGAGATACCAGGACATCAGCTGCTTTGTCCGTTTGCGGTATATCAAGGTGGAAATACTTCGAACATCCACGCTTGTGCGGGGTGCATTGTAACCAAAATATCCCCATTATGGCCTGTAGTCCAGCTCCTGGGTCTGCACGTCGCGGTCGCCTTAGCGTGCGGGAAGACTCCAATCTGATTTGGAGTTCCAGTAGCTGTCGACGCGCGTGAAATAAAGACCATTTTCCTCGACTTGGTAGCCGGTCGTGTCGTGCCAATGCTGCGCATATTGGTCGATCTGATTGCGGTAGTAGGCAACGGCGGCGGGCAAGTCTGCTACCGATATGTCATCGGTTTTGTAATCGACGATGACCCAACCTTCGGGTTCCTCAAAGATGAGATCGATGACGCCGCGGATGATGGTGGGCTTGCCAGATGCGTCTGGGATGGATGTTTCAAAGGGAAGTTCACTGAAACATCGCATTGCAGCTTGAGCGCGCTTCCAGATGTCGGATTGAACGACGGACTGCACGGTGGTGAGAAGTTCGTCAACGCGGTCAGAGCCAATCTCGTATTCGGCGGCGAGTCGTAAGGCGGATGATCGCAGATTTGCCTGGGGTGACTTAAGGCATATCTCAAGTAGTTCGTGGACGGCGGAGCCCCATTGGTGGCCATATTCGCCGGTGGTTTCCCAACGTGGGCGAATGGTCCCTGCGAGTCCAAGTTCTTTGGCGGTCGCGATGGCGTAGTTGGGCTGAGCCGCAGCGGCCCATTTGGCCGCGATCTGCTGCTTGGAAAGCGGTTTGCGTTTAGTCTTGGATGGCGGTTTGGTTTTTACACTCGCAGTTTGTAATTGCTGGTCCGAAGGGATTTTGAGTTCCGGTGCGTCGGCTAAATAGCGGTGCAAGCTGCTCCAATTTGAATTGTCTTTGCCAGTGCTGACGACCAAGGCGCAAGCGGCGCGGGTGGTGGCAACGTACAGCAAGCGATCAGCTTCGGCATCCAAATACCGTTGCTCCTCAGCTTGAAAGCTGTGCCAACTTTCTGGCGTGGCAACATCTTTGGTCGCCCATTCGCCTTTCTTAGCGGTAATGCCCATGTAACCGACGGCGTCTGTGCCAGATCGATCGATGTGACAGAGGACCGGATGCATGTATTTCATCGACGTGTCCGCCAAGAAGACAACAGGCGCTTCCAAACCTTTAGCTTTATGCAAGTTCATGACGCGGACGACATTGGCGTCGGGAGGAAGTGCGGTGCAGCCCGCGGTTTCGTCCACCTCGAGCAGCGTTTCGAAAAAACTGATCAAGTCCGACGCACTGTCGAAGTCCAAACTCTGCTGTCGCAACGCTTCGATGGCCTTCAGCAAACCTCCGGCAGAGACGTTGCCTTCCCTACCGGCTGCGGCACTGGCAATCAGACCCAAGTCTTCCGCAATGCGACTGACGGCAGCGGTGTACGGTAGAGCTCGTAACCAGGCCTGATAACGGCGGAACCGCGTGGTGGCATCTGCAAAGCGGGACCGCAATTCTTCGTCCAATCCAGCAGGCACATTGGCCGTGAAGGCGAAGCGTCCGCCGGCTTTTTTGAATTCGTACAGCTCGCGGTCGCTGAAACCGAATAGCCCGTCGCGGAGTACAGCGAGAAAGTGAACTGGATTAAACGGATCATCGATAGCCCGCAAGCAGTCAATGAGCACGCGCAGTTCTGGTATGCCACTCAAGGCGTTGCCGCCAGTGACTTCACAAGGGATCGCGTGCGCTTCCAAGGCAGCACGGAATAAGTCGATACGCTTTCGCCCCCACGGTATGATCAGGAAGTCGCGAGCTGCGACCGCGGGACTTCGCCCCAGTTCGATTTCACGTTCCGTTCGAGGAACATTCATGCCAGAATCGATCGCGTGGCGAATAAACTTTGCAATCGCGTCGGCTTCTTGCTCAGTAGCCTCGTTAATATTTAGGTCGTTCGCGATAGTCAGTTTGTAGGTGCCACATAACCGCTGGGAAGATTTGGAAACTGGCTCTGTGTCGATGCGTCCTTGCACCATGTCTTCGGCGGCCGGTGTGTATTGATTGGCCTCCGCTAGGAATTTGTCGCTGAAGATTTGGTTGTTCCACTCCCGCAGTTCCGTACGCGAGCGAAAGTTTTTCACGAGCGCCAAAACTTCTCCGCCAGATGCCTTGAAGATCGCTTTTACCCGGTTGTAGGTGACGATATCGCCACGGCGAAAACGATAGATCGATTGCTTGGGATCTCCTACTAAGAACAAAGAACCCGGCCTCGGCTTACACAGTTGCCAATTTTGCTGATTGACATCCGCTGAGGTCAGACAGAGGATCATCGCCGCTTGAATCGGATCGGTATCCTGAAATTCGTCTACCAGTAGATGGGTGTAGCGAGATTGAAAGTACGTTCGCAATTCCGGCTGCGACTTGAGTCCGCGCGACGCTATGAGTAGCAAATCGTTAAAGTCGAGGCCACCGCTGGTGACTTTTAGGCGCTCGTAGACCGTTACGGCTCGCCGCAGAAAATCAACCACGAACTGGTAGCGTACGCGATACCAATACTGCATGGCGGGCTTGACCACATTCGCGCGGAACTCATCCCAGCGCTTAGTTTCAAGTTTAGCAACCGACGCGTCGTGCCATTGCTTCTGGACACATTTGTGAGAGGTATCAAATCTCTCCAGCAAGTCGAAGAAGTTGCCTAGGCGAGTCCAGTCTTTAGTGCTCGCCCGTGCGATGGTCTCGTAACGGGCCATCAGTTCGTCTTTGCCGCGCGAGGTCGGGAACAGCGGCAGGAGGTTTTGCATGTGGGCGATATAGTCGCGAGTTTTTTGTTGGATGTCTTCTACTTCGGGTGTGATCTCAGACCCCTCACCCCCGACCCCTCTCCCCCGAGTACCGGGGCGAGGGGAGAGAGCATCAGGTGGCGTGACCCCGCTTACCGGAGTAGCGGGGCGAGGGGAGAGAGCATCAGGTGGCGTGACCCCGCTCACCGGAGTAGCGGGGAGTGGGGAGAGAGAATCTTGTGGCGTGACCCCACTCACCGGAGTACCGGGGCGAGGGGAGTGAGCATCGTGGGGCCAATGGTCGACATCGCGGTGCTCGATAAAACTGCTGAAACGTTCCTTGATGGAATGTCGATCCAGTCCCAGCTCATTGAGCTTTTCGATCAGCGGGTCGCCGCTCTCAATTAAGTCGTCAATGTTCTCCTGCCAAGCTTGTTCGCGCAGCGCCAAGTCCTCGCGCTCGTCAAGTTCGCGAAAGGCGGGATCAACACCAAATTCAATGGGACGTTCGCGGAGTAGGGCGGCGCAGAAACTGTGTATCGTTCCTACAAACGCAAGACTACTGTTATCGCTGGCGAAGAGCAGGCGATCGCGAACAGCTTGTTCATCAGGATTGCGCGGTGAACCAAATTCGGATGCACGTCGACGCAACTCTGCCTGGAAGCGCTCTCGCAATTCAGCCGCTGCCTTACGCGTGAACGTTACGGCAGCCAGTTGATCTATCTGGCAGGCACCCTGTTGAATCAGACTCACCAGACGGTTGACGATACTGGTTGTTTTCCCCGTGCCAGCAGCCGCCTCCACCATAAAGTTCTTATCGAGTTCCTGGCGGATTCGCTGCCGAGTCTCGGCGTCCCTGACTTCGGCGTTGTGATTCATTTTAACTCCCTTTTTCATGGCGATACTCCCGCGTTTTGATCGAGGGCACGCAGCTCAAGCCAAGGCTTTAAAACCTTCTTGTTGCCAGATTCCAGGGACTTTTTCAGCGATTCAGCAGCCACGAAGTCGGGATTCTTGCAAACAGATACATAATCGCAGAACACGCAATCCGCTGGGTCGGTTGTCGCCACAAACACGCCGCTGCGAATCAAATCGCAGATGTGCCGCAGAACTTCATCCCCGCGTTTAAGCTCACCGCGCGTCCAACTCAGCTTGCGACCTTCCGTCCTGGGCGT
>JBBQRC010000165.1:0-8929 GCA_038215215.1 Pirellulales bacterium | reverse complement strand
GTTTTGGTCGACTCATCGGAGCATTATCACTGATCTACTTTGCGATTGCCGATCAGACGATGGTCTTCGTGGTTGTTTTTGTCGTGCTCAGTTTGAGCGACTGGGTGGATGGTCTACTGGCGAGATGGTTAAAGCAACGCTCCGACTTTGGAGCGAGGCTGGATAGCCTGGCTGACTCGGTACTGTATGGCAGCCTGCTCTTTGGCATGATTTGGCTACGATGGGACGTGCTACGCCAGGAAGCGGTCTGGTGGATTGTAGGGCTTGCTAGTTACGCGTTGACCACAGGCGCAGGTCTCTGGAAATATGGGCGAATACCGAGCTATCACACCCGCGGGGCCAAGGTCACTAACTGGCTGATCCTGATTGGCGCCGTCAGTTTACTGCTAGACTATTCGACTTGGCCATTCCGAATTGCCCTTCTTGCTGGAACTCTCACCAATCTTGAGGCAACAGCCATCACATGGATTCTGCCGAATTGGCGCGCCGATGTTCTCTCGCTGGCCGATGCGCGCAAGATCCCGAGCGATGACGCTGGCCCAAGTAATAGCCCTTGAATTGCGACAGGAAGGTAAATCGCCCAGGGATTGTCGATTGACAGCCTCGCTACGCCTTCGGTTTTCATCCCAGCTGAGATCACGCTACAATTGAAACGTAGCAAAGTTCTGCGCTCCCCATGCCTTTGGTCGACACCCTTTTTGCGACTCACTGCGATGAAATCGAGTCTCACCTTAAAAATCTGTGCGATATTCTGTTTGATGTTTTGGATACTCTTGACCAGTTCAAGTCCAGCAGTCGACTATCTTCGCGACGTGAAACCCTTACTTGAGAGCAAGTGTTACGCGTGTCACGGTGCGTTCAAGCAGCAAGGGGGATTGCGTTTGGACACTGCAGCATCGCTGCTTTTAGGCGGTGACTCAGGTTCCCCGATTGCGGTGGGAAATGCGCCGCAAAGTCGATTGATGGATGTCTTGACCGGTGTCGGGGGATTACGTATGCCACCCGAAAACGAAGGATCTCCGCTGAGCGAGGATGAGGTTGAACGCATCCGCCAGTGGATCGACGCTGGAGCTGATGCACCGGATGACGAAACTCCCCAGCATGATCCACTTGCCTGGTGGTCCTATCGGCCACTCGTTCGCCCCAGCATCCCGCCAGTCCGCGAAGGCGAGTGGTGTCGTAATTCCATCGATAACTTTGTATCCGCCGAGCGCGAGAGGCACCAGCTTCCGCATGCGGCTGAGGCGACGAAGTCGGTCTGGTTAAGGCGAGTTTACATCGACCTCATCGGCCTGCCACCGACACGCGATGAACTGCACCGCTTCCTGGAAGACGACTCTGCTACCGCTTACGAATTGGTTGTCGATGATCTCTTAACACGTCCGCAGTATGGGGAGCGGTGGGGGCGGCATTGGATGGACATTTGGCGCTATAGTGACTGGTACGGCAGTCGTAGCATCAATGAGATCCGCTATAGTCAACGACACATCTGGCGTTGGCGGGATTGGATCGTTCGATCTTTGAATGCGGACAAGGGTTACGATCAGATGGTCCGTGAGATGTTAGCGGCTGATGAAATTGCGCCTGACGATGTCAATGTGCTGCCAGCCACTGGGTTTCTTGGCCGCAATTGGTACAAATTTGATCGCGACGTGTGGATGTTTGAAACCGTGGAACGCACCGCTGAAGCTTTTTTGGGACTGACGCTGCGCTGTTGTCGCTGTCACGATCACAAGTTCGACCCCATTAGCCAACAAGACTATTATCGTTTCCGCGCATTCTTCGAACCTCACGACGTTCGGACCGATCCGGTGGCTGTGACCACGACGGAGAAGGATGCCACACTGGGTAACGTGCTCACTGACGGTATTGCCTTGGTCTTCGACAAGGAAGCCAACTCTCCAACCTATCGCTTTGAACGGGGCGACAGTCGCTACCCTGATAAATCCCTGCCATTGCAACCGGGCGTACCGAACTCGCTGGATGAAGAGCCAATGCGAGTGGTCGCGGTCGATCTACCTCCCCTAGCTTGGTATCCCATGCTGCGTCCCGACGTTCGTCAGACGTTGATCGACAAAGCAGAACAAGCATTTTCGGTCGCTGATGCCAAGCGGATCACGGCAGAGGAGGCACTGCAAACGGCGCGAGCCAAAGTGGCGGCAGCCCAAGCATCCGCAGTTGTGGCGGCTGAACCACGCGTCATTGTGCACGATGATTTTTCGAAGCCCAAGCAGGAATTCTGGCAGACACTCAGCGGGGAGTGGGTTTATCAAAACAACAAACTGGTCGAAACGGCCGTAACGGACTTTGCGACCATCGTCTCGAAAAAAGATCTACCGGGCGACTTTCGCGTTCGTCTGCGATACCGTCCACTTGAAGCTGGAGGCTTTCGCTCAATTGGCTTCAGTTTTGATTACCAAGATCAAGGTAATTCACAAGACGTTTATACCAGTACGAACGACCGTCAGCAGAGCGTGCAAGCTTTTCATCGAGTAGCTGGAAAGCAAAATTATCCGCCAGCGGGTATCGTTTACACGGAACTTGCTGTCGGGCAAGAAGTAGCCCTCGATGTAGAGGTGATTGGTTCACGATTGTCGATCGATCTGAACGGCATGCGAAAGCTGGAATACGAACTACCGGTCGCGCGGCGGGAGGGAAAGTTCGCTCTTTGGGTACATCAAGGGGCAGCAGAATTCTTAGAACTCAAAATTACCGAGTTAGCTGAATCGCTCGACACGCTGCAACGACGTGAGCGAGATGCCGTGCAGCAAGCGGAGCTGTCGAATGGGGAAGTTGATATTGCACGCGCGGAGAAGGAATCGGTGGAGAAAAGAGTGGCGGCCGCGGTTGCCACTCACTTAGGACAGGACGCGCCACGAGCCCGCGAACTGGCAGTGTTGGCCTCCAGATCAGAACTCGCGTTGGCCTTAAAGCGTGCGGAATTCGAGCTCGCAAAATTAGAGCTGGGCAATGCGTCCCAAGCCCCTGGCGGTGCGCTGCTCGTGTCGCAACAGAAAGTCATTGCCGCCCGCCAAGCAGCCGACACACCCAGCGAAGCATTCACTCCGCTGGGCGAACAATACCCGCGGACAAGCACAGGACGGCGGTCTGCGTTGGCGAATTGGATTGCCAGTCCCCTTAATCTGCGGACGGCGCGTGTGGCGGTGAATCATCTGTGGGGACGGCATTTCGGCCAACACCTTGTCGCTACACCGGAGAATTTTGGTTTGAATGGTAGGCAACCGACGCATCCCGAGTTGCTCGATTGGCTGGCAACAGAATTGATTGCTAATGACTGGAGCATGAAAGCGATTCACCGCCAAATTGTTCTTTCGAGCACTTATCGGATGTCATCGACGGCGAACATAGAAGCTGCACATGCACTCGATCCGGAAAACGTGCAACTATGGCGAATGAACTCGCATCGCATGGAGGCGGAAGTCGTCCGCGACAGCACTTTACACCTCGCAGGTCGCTTGGACATGCAATTTGGATATCCGGAGCTGCCGGAGACTGCTGGCGAAGATATCCTCCGACGAAGCCTCTACTTTCGCAACACGCCCAACGAAAAAATGCCGCTGCTCGAAGTCTTCGATGTGGCGGACCCGAATTCGTGCTATCGGCGAAAAGAGAGCGTCGTTCCGCATCAATCACTGGCGATGATGAATAGCGGTTTGGTTTTAGATCAGGCCCGTTCGATTGCCTCGCAATTGCCTGAAAATGAAATCGATTTTCTGACGGCCGCTTTTGAAACCATTCTCTCGCGTTCGCCAACGACGGCGGAAACCGCGCGTTGCCATCAGTACCTTTTGGATGAAGGCGCCCGACGCAACAATCCGTCGGATGAGGCGTTTACCCAAGGCGGCTCCGCCAAGCTGTCGCCCGCGCACGATCCCCGATTGCGGTCTCGAGAAAACTTGGTTCACGTACTGCTTTTGCATAACGACTTTGTGACCGTCAGATAAACGCGAATTGAATCCCTTTCTTAAGTTAATGCAATGTGGCCAACTCAAACTTTTCCATGTGGACGTGTTCAGCGACGACAGTTCCTGGCCGATTGTGGACTAGGATTCACAGGCCTAGCGCTGGGCGCCATGCTGCATCAAGATGGCTACTCAGCCGATTCGATACACCCCATCGGTCAACCACCGCTTGCCCCCAAAGCGAAGAGTGTGATTTGGTTTTTCATGAATGGTGGAACGAGTCACCTTGAGTCGTTCGATCCAAAGCCTGCGCTGAACAAATTTGCAGGGCTGACCATCGACGAAACGCCCTACAAATCTACGGTGCTCGATTCAGCTTTTTACCGCCAAAACGTACGCGATTTTTCCGGCAAGCCACGCGATTTAATGGCCCGCATTTATCCTCTGCAGATCGGCTACCAACCGCGGGGGGAAAGTGGGATTGAGGTGAGCGACTGGTGGCCACACGTCGGTGACTGTATAGACGATATCGCGGTGGTACGATCGATGTGGACCACAGATAACGATCACGCCGCCCAACTGCAATTCCACACCGGTCGGCATATATTTGACGGTTTCTATCCATCGATTGGCTCTTGGTGCCATTACGGGCTGGGTAGCATCAACGAGAATCTCCCGCAATTTGTTGTGATGGGGTCGCCACCAGGTGATTGTTGCGGGGGCATTGGCGCACACGATGGCAGCTACCTGGGTCCGCAGCACGCTGGCGTCCGCATGGAACTGGATCCCAAGAATCCATTACCCTTCGGTACACCCGGAAATCAAATCAGCCTGCGCGAGCGGCGAGAGCAGCTTAAATTATTGGGCGATCTGAATGAGTTGACTTCCGTCGAGTATCCACACGATGCAAAATTGCAGGCGCGAGTTAAAGCGTACGAGCTGGCGTTCCGCATGCAGATGTCGGTGCCGGAGATTGTCGATCTCAATCGCGAAACGCAGCGCGTTAAAGAGTTGTATGGATTGGATCATACGAGTACAGAGTCGATGGGACGGCAAGCGCTGACGGCTCGCAGGTTAGTCGAGCGAGGAGTTCGATTTGTGCAGATTTATGATGGTGGCGGTGGTGGCGGCGGTTGGGATGCTCACAGCAAGCTGAAGGAGAACCACGCAAATAACTGCGGTCGAGTTGACAAGCCCATTGCTGGCCTGCTCAAAGACCTGAAGCAACGCGGCCTGCTGGAAGAAACGTTAGTTGTTTGGGCAACAGAGTTTGGTCGCACACCTGGCGCAGAGAAATCCGATGGACGCGATCATCATCCTTACGGGTTTTCCGTGTGGATAGCCGGTGGCGGTTTAAAAGGCGGAATCGCGCACGGTGCGACCGATGAAATTGGCTTTCATGCCGTAGAAAACCGACATTACGTGACCGACATCCATGCCACCGTTTTGCATCAACTGGGTTTGGACCCGCGTAAGCTTGAAATTCCAGGGCACAAGCGACTCGATATTGATTTTGGAGTACCGATTCGCGAGATAGTCGCTTAACTTGGCTATGCGGGTTCGGCAATCCGCAGCAGATCGACCATGGAACCCGCGCGAGAACTGGCGAGGAAAACTCTGGAATCGGGAATTATCGTGTGGAATAGCAGGTCAGGCACACCGATCGAAACCCTGACCGTATCCAGCGAGTCTCGCGGAGAAAGACGAAATACTGCCAGTCAACTCCACTCCTAGAGCATTTGTATCCCACCGGAGTCTGCTGTATGTTATCGAACTCTGCCCATGTAACCTACGTACCACGAAAATAGTATCTCGAAGCGAGGCAAGTCGGACGGCAAGGCTTGTCCTGGCAGCTGAAAAGACTTCTGGAAGGTTGGCAACGAGTGACAAAAGCGATGAAAATCGGGTCGACGCGAATCCGCAGATGGTGCGTTCTTACCGCGTTGCTTGTCATGACGCCCGTTGTCGGAACTGTGTGCGGTGGCGATGAGGTCCAACCTTGTCCGGGGCTCGAGCAAGTCGCTGAGGCCGATCGCTGGTTTGCCAGCGAAGTCTGGATAAAGGTGGCTCAAAGAGAGTGCCTCAAGTGCCATAAGTCTGGCGGCGATGCCGAAGAAACTCGTCTGGTCCTGCGCGATTCCACAACAAGCTCGGGCGCAGAACTCGACCAGTTGATGCGGCATAATCGGGATGCGCTCGCCAAGCTGGCGACGCTCGACTCGGATGGCCAGTCGCTATTGCTCGTGAAGGTGACGGGGGGAATGGAACATGGTGGTGAAATTATCTTCGAGCGTGACTCGACGGGATATCGCATCCTGGAAGAATTCTGGCGGCGGGTAAATTCGCCGGAGAGAACTCCCAACGAACCGCCGGCCGCTCAGCCGGAGAAACCGTTTTTTGATGGCGTGGCGATGCTGGATGCCCCCCGGCTGTTGCGACGTGCGACGTTGTCTCTCGCCGGTCGGTTGCCGACTGCGACCGAAATGCAAGCGGCTGCTGATGGCGGGCGACAGGCCATTCCCGAAATTCTCGATGAAGTCATGCGAGAAGAAACCTTTTACGAACGGCTTCGCGAGGGATTCAATGACATCTATCTCACGCTCGGGGTCGATGGAAACCCCGACCAGTCGGTGCTGTCGTACGAACATTTCGAGAAGACGCGAGGCTGGTACCAGCAGCATGACCTGGATCACATTAAAGACGAAAAGGAACGACGGCAGGCGGGTTACAAACTTGCAAACGAATACCGCCAGGCGCTGCTCGATGAACCAATGCGGCTCGTCGACTATATCGTCAGGAACGATCGGCCATTCAAGGAAGTCATTACTGCCGACTACATCATGGTGTCACCCTATTCGGCGCGAGGGTACGGCGTGTTTGATGAACTGAAGGAGCAGTTCCAGAACTCGGACGATCCCTTCGAGTTCATACCCGTCAAGCTGAAGGCTCTCGTCGGTCGTAGCCGGAAGGAAGATCAGGAATCGGCAACTGGGTTCTATCCCCATGCCGGGCTCTTGAGCACCTTTCAATACTTGAGTCGGTATCCGACGACGGAGACCAACCGCAACCGGCTGCGGGCCCGCATGTACTATCAACACTTCCTCGGAATCGACGTTCTGGAGTTGGCCGCTCGTGGCTCAGATGCAGCCGCGGTCTCTGCGAAGTATGAAATTCCCACCATGCAGGCGTCAGAGTGTGTCGTGTGCCACAAGACGCTCGATCCCGTCGCTGGACTGTTTCAGGACTATTGGCGATTCGATACTAACTTCAGTATCTACGGTCGACGCACGGAGGGCTGGTTTGACGACATGTTCCCCGCCGGATTTGAGGGGGAAGCTCTGCCGCCCGAAGAACGCTGGCGAGCTTTGCAATGGCTCGGCGAAAAGACGGCCAAGGACCCCCGCTTCGCGCGGACGATGGCGGGACATGCGTACTTTCTATTAACCGGCCGCCGACCCCTGCTGCCACCCAAGGACCTCGATGATCCGCTCTTCACCGCGAAGCACCGTGCTTATCGTCAGCAGGAGTGTCAGGTGGAGGCCATGGCGATTCGGTTCGCCCAAACAGGTTTCAATTTCAAACAGTTGATTAAGGACTGGGTGGTGTCCGACTCCTACAGTGCCGACGGATTGGCCACCGCGGAAAATTCCGCCGAGCGTCTGGCTGAGTTGGACGAGATCGGCGTCGTCCGGATGCTTTCACCAGAACAACTGGAACGCAAGATCGCCGCTGTCTTCGGACAGCCTTGGGGACGGCTCACCGAACAGACCGCAATGCTCTACGGCGGCATCGACTCGAAGGAAGTTACCGAACGTGCCGCCGATCCCAGCGGAGCGATGGGCGCGATTCAGCGGACCATGTCGAACGATGTCGCTTGCAGGAACGTGTCGCTTGACTTCAGCCGCCCGCCAGATCGGCGTATTTTGTTCCCGCAGATCGAACCGGACGTGCTACCAGGCGTGGCCGAGGAATCCGATGCCCGAATTCGACGTGCTATCGTCCATTTGCACCAACGACTTTTAGGGCGTGACGACGCGGAGAATTCGCCTGAAGTTAACCGTACCTTCGAGTTGTTCGCTGGCCTTGTGGCCGACGCTGCCGAGAGAGGGCCGATCGAGCCTCAGGAGATTTGGCATTGTCGGCAGGGACTGGAGTCCCCCGTGCCCGATCCCCATTACACGGTCCGCGCCTGGCGTGCCGTCGTCACTTACCTGCTTCGGCAGCACGAGTTTCTCTATGAGTAGCAGGCATTCCATGCGTCGCGATTTTTTGAAGTGGTGTGCCTTCGCCGGACTCGGACTCGCGGTACCGATGCCGATTAGCGGATCGTTGCGAGCGGAAGAGTCGCGAGAACTCCCTCCCTACGAAGGGCCCTATTATGTCGTCTTCAACGCCTCGGGCGGTTGGGATACAACGTACCTGATGGACCCGAAGGGAATCGGCGGCATCAATCGACTGTACGAACAGGGGGATATCCTGACGCAAGGATTTCACAAGTTCGCGCCCACGGCGAAACACAAGCAGGGTGGACTGAGCAACGAGGAATTCTATGCCGAGTTCGGTCGCGAACTTCTGGTGCTCAATGGTCTCGACTATTCGGTGAACAATCACTCTCCCTGTTCGCGGTACATGGCGACGGGCAAGCTCGATAGCCTGGCCTATCCAACTTTTGCCGCTTTGGTCGCCGCCTGTCAGGGACCGGCATGTCCATTGTCGTTTCTGACCTTTGGAAACTATTCGGCGACGGGCAATCTGGTGGCCATGTCGCGTGTTCCCTATCTCCCTTCACTGCAGCGCATCGCTAACGCCGACGCGATCGAAGGGAACGCACGTGCGCCGTATCACGATGACTTCGCTCAAGACCGGATCGAACGGGCTATGGGCGAGCACCGTTTGGAACGCGCCGCGCAGCCTCTGTTGCCGCGTACTCAACGGGCTGAGGCAATGCTGTACGCCGCGCAGGTCAATTCCAAGGCGCTATCGCGCATCACTCCCTACATCCCCAA
>JBBQRC010000164.1:0-8943 GCA_038215215.1 Pirellulales bacterium | reverse complement strand
TTAGCAGTGCAAAGGCCAAATGAGGATCGATGTTTGCCAGATAATGATTTTCCAGTCGTGACAGCAGTGTTCGCGCGTCGCGCTCGCTTCCCAGCAAGGAAGGCACTACGACGATCGTGGGATGACTCTCCGGGATCCCTTCCAATAATTCGAGCTTAGGTAACAAGCGCGGGGGTAAAATCTGAGTGACCAGCGAATTGGTTATCCGGACGGCCGCCTCACTCGCAGGCAACAAGGATAACGCCGCCATTAGCATCGCCATCCCAGGAGGAACTGCGAGTGTCACCGCTGCCCCGCCAACCAGAACGCCAAAGAGACTTGTTAATGCGGCAATCGTCGTGAGGTGGAAAGTGTGCGGATGCTTCCGTAGCAGATTTCTACCGCGTTCTGCCCAGGCAGGTGTATAATCGATTGCGCGCTCGACTTCGGTTCGGCCATCGTCCACCAACCAGTAACCAACGTGGCTTCTCAACTCATTAAACTGCTCGTTGCCCTGAGTCTTCTCGCCCTGAGTCATGTCGGCCTGAGTGGTGCCGGCCGCGCTGGTCAGCGTTTCGCGATGGCCCTTAGTCGACGCCATCATCAAAGCATATTTTGCCACTTTCGTTTCGGAGGCAGAGGAACGCTTGGATAATTGCTCGATCGCATCTCGATATCGATTGCGGCTGGCCAGATCCATTTTCGGATAGGTTCCCGATGGATCTTCCCGGAGAATTCTTTCCGACCGATTCGTTCGCTCGAAGAAGACAACCCAGTTAAGAGAAGCCAGCAGTCGCATGCTCGTGATGATATTTCCCATTGAGACTTGATTCGCCGCAATGCGATGCTGTTCCATTCGCTGCAGCTCGGTGAGCTGCCAGCCCATTGACTGAACGTGGCGGTCTAGTGCCGCCACAGCGGGCGCGTATTCGTGACCGCGGGCCCGCAGTTCCGAATAGAGACTGAGCAGGGTCGGCGCGCAGCGCAAACCAGAGTGCTGGGACAGCAATAAACGTCCGTCGCTGTCCCAATCTTGGATGATGCGCTGAACCTCGGCAGTGGACTGTAGCTCCTGGATTAATTGCGCGCAGATCGCGTGCAGCTGCTCAAGGAGCACCATACGAAGCATGACGGGAAAGGCCCAGGATTCGCCGATCGTCAGCTCAGCATTTAACTGAAATTGATCCACAAAGCGAATGATCATCTCTTCATCGAGAGCCGAGTCGCAATGCGACACCAACTCTCTGGCAACCGCCTGGACTCTTGGCCCACCGTCGCTCAACTTCGGAAGCTCTCGAAAGAACGATGAAGGTAAATGTTCCTTGACGTCTCGTATCTGCTCGCGAATTACATAGTAGTTGTCAAGCAGCCACTCAGCGACGGGCAACAAAACTTCTCCAGTACCGGCGGCGGCGACGGCCGCATTGTAGGCCCGCTGGATGGTCGCCACGTCGGTATCCAAACGCTGGCGAAAGCGACGACTGCGGTCTGGAGAATTTTCAGCCAGACCCAAACTGGTTGCGAGCGACCGCGCGTGCGCATCTAGCTCCAGCGTTCCAAACTGAGTCGAGTTCGTAGTTGGGTGCGCGAGCGTCTCCTCCACTAAGCCTGTTAGCTCGGCATTGGCCATAAGTTTGTCTTCCCTGATGAAATTTACGATACTACCGCCTGATCGTAGCCGCTCCGCACGCTCACCGAGCGTACCCCCGACGCGGTAGTATGGTCAGAGGCAGGTCCGTCCTCTTTAGTAGCACCGACCAGTCTCGAGAGTTTTTCTTCGACATAATGCGCGGAGGAACGCGTGCAGCGGCCGTCCACTACGAATCGCTCCTCCGTGATACCATCTGTCTCACCGGTCCGCTGCGAAATGCGACTAAATCGCTTTTGAAGGTCACGTAAACTGGGCATAGGAACTCCTTGAGTACTAAAAATCTGCGTAAAATCAACTGAACTTACGGCGAGATGCGGCGGCCGCAACCGAAAAACCCTCTCGCCGGGTTACTATTCACACAAGCAGACGCAAAAGGAGTGCCAATAAGGCGTCCCAGCGCATAACAGCTGAAAAGATTCTGCTAGCTTGGGATAAAGCATGCTCAGAAGGGACGCATTCGCGTCAATCGCCTGCAGGGACATGTAAACCAGATGTGTCCACCATCTCGAAATGGCTTTAACGTTCGATTCTTTGCCATTGGCTTTTTTTTACCATTGGTCTTTCCGCGCACAGCTTGGCGTGTTGCCGACCATGCTTCTCCTGCAGGCCTTGGGTTTGCGAAGGATAGGGGCTTTGGGATAGCATAAGCCGGAGTGATGCACGATTTACAAGCACATCTTCGGCACCCAGAAGATGGGTTGCGGTAGCACGAGTCGCCTCCGCCACTAATTTCGTGTTCTGTGCATGACAAGCTTGTACGCGTTCTCGAAAGGGACGTATGTGAGGCGGGGTATGAAAAAGTGCATTTAGATGGAATTTGTCGCAGTTGCTGGAATAAAACAAAGATAGCCGTACTCCTACTCTGCAATAGGAAGGAACGCCGTAAATGCGTCAGTTTTCATTTGGATTGAGTTCTCTGCTAGCTCTGGGTGGCGTTGGCATGGGTGCGATTGGAATTGCCACGGAAGAATTCAAAGTAGCATCGATTGGCATCATCCTCATTTTCGGAGCTGGTGTTTTCGCAACCTTGTATCTAGGATCGCGACAGAGACAGCCATAATGCCGCGGCTCTCCAACACAAAGGCCGAGGTACCATGAAAGTTAAATCGACTGTTCATTCTAAGCGTCGTGGCCTACATTTCGGCTTCTTTGAACAGTATTGGGCTTACAACCTATCCGAAAAGGGGTCTGACCCTCTGGAAGCACTTCGCTGGAGAGGGTCAGACCCCTTTTCGGAAAGGTTCTTCGACGTACGACGTCAGGCAACAATCCCGCCGACGACTTGACCATAAACGTCAGTAAGTCGGAAATCGCGGCCGGCGTAGTTAAACGTCAGCCGCGTATGATCGAGCCCAAGTAGGTGCAGTACGGTGGCATGCCAATCATGGATATGGACCGGATTCTCCACCGCTTGATAGCCGTGTTCGTCCGTCGCCCCATAACTCAGTCCTGGCTTGACTCCACCACCTGACATCCAAATCGTATACCCTTTGTTATTGTGGTCGCGTCCTGTCCCACTCTGTGCGTCAGGTGTGCGACCAAACTCACCCGCCCAAACCACCAGCGTGTCGTCGAGCATCCCGCGAGCCTTGAGATCGGTCAGCAGTGCTGCGATCGGCTGGTCCGTCGCACGACAACTTTCGTCCAGTTTATCCTTGAGCATGAAATGGTGATCCCATCCGACCGGTGAAGTGATCTCGATAAATCTGACTCCCGCTTCAGCCATACGTCGGGCAAGCAGGCACTGTCGTCCGAAGCGATCCGTGGCCAGTCCGGCACCCACACCGTAAAGCTTCAACATGGCAGCCGATTCGGCACTCAGGTCGAGCAAACTTGGAACCTCGTCCTGCATCCGGAAGGCCAGTTCAAATGACTCGATGGCTCCTTCGATTTCCGGATGAACAGCATCGCGCTCGAGCTTGCGAACATTCAAGTCGCGAATCAAGTCGAGTTGTTTACGTTGCTCGGCGGTCGAGAGCAACCGATTCTCCATGTTCTTCAGTGGCGGTCCTGGCTCTTGATCGATTCCAAGAAAGGCTGCATAAAAACCAGGTATTTGATTCGTACCGATCTTCGTGCCTTGGAAGATCGCCGGCAGGAAAGAGTTGCCATAATTACGCGCGCCGCCGTTATCGGCAGGGGGATTGATCGTGATGAATCCGGGCAGATTCGTATTCTCTGTCCCCAAGCCATACAGCGACCACGCACCGATCGATGGCCTCGCAAATTGGAAACTCCCCGTGTGCATCTGGATAAAGGCCTGAGAGTGGTTCGGTATGTCGGTGTGCATACTCTTGATGAAACAGATGTCATCCACTTTCTCGGCTATCTTCGGAAATGCCTCCGAGACCCACGCGCCGGAATCGCCGTGCTGTGCAAAACGAAAGGGCGAGGCCAACAAATTTCCTTTCCCGTTAGCAGCGTCTTGATTGAGTGCTGGCTTGTAATCGAATAAGTCCATGTGCGATGGCCCGCCATTCATGCACAAGAAGATGACGCGTTTAGCCCGCGGGGCAAAGTGCGTCGGTTGTGCAGCCAGCAGCGAAGAGCCTGCAGCGGCATCGCGGGCCGCCGCTTGGTGAGCCATCTGCGTAAAGGCTAAGTAGCCGAAACCCGACGCCGCCGATTTCAGCAACTGCCTGCGGGATAACCATCCTGGAACGCTCGCTTTTTGCGTTGACAACATTCAGTATTTCCAATCGTGTGTATGTGAAGCGATCAGCCATCTCTGCGGTGGCTACCGTTAGTCGAGGTTGCGAAACTCAGCGGTCGCGAGCAGTGCTTGGCACAGACTGAGCAATTGCCGAGAGTCGACTTTCGCAGGCTCGCCCGGTGACTTTGTTTCGCAATTCAAGAACTCAAGCGATCGACGCAACTCGATCTCCTCTGGCTCACGAGAAAAGCAAAGCACAAAGGCCTTTTTGACGCGTTGCTCGTCGGTCGCTTCCTGCGCGAGCCGCTTTGCCAAGCCCTTGGCCCGATCTTGTACGAAGGGGCTGTTGAGTAGGTAGTGAGCTTGAATCGGAACATTGGTCGTCTCACGACTGCCGGTGACAAGACTAGGTTCCGCAAAATCAAATAAATCGAGGACATCGGGAAGTCGATCGCGTATCACGGGAAGATATACGGAACGATTGAGACAACCATCGAGGTCCGCAGGCAAGCGTTTATCTAAACCGATCAACGAGACAGGCCTATCTCCAATCACGCGGCCCACCAGCGAACCTGCAGGACGTTCCAAATCGATCTGCTCGGAGACTGCAAGCATTCCGTCGCGGATGCTTTCCGCCTCCAACCGTCGCTTGGAAACACGCCACAGAAAACGATTCTCTGGATCGCTAAGAAAAGAATCATGCCGATATTCAGACGACTGTCGATACGTTCGACTGAGTGCGAGTTGCCGCACCAACCGCTTAATTGACCAGCCGTTTTGGACAAACTCCACTGCCAAGGTGTCGAGTAACTCGGGATGGCTCGGGCGCTCACCGGTCGAGCCAAAATTGTCGACCGTAGCGACTATCCCCGCACCAAACATGTGATGCCAAATTCGGTTGACGATCACGCGAGCCGTTAGCGGATGTTGGCGACTGGTGAGCCACTGAGCCAACTGGAGCCGCCCACTGCGGTCATCCGGAATCGCGGGCTGATCCTCCAGCCGCAGCGCCTGAGGGAAGCCACGCGGAACTGTCGCTCCAGGCTTTTTTATATCGCCTCGTTCCAGAAGAGCCACATCAGAAATATCTTCTGCTTCGAGGACTCCCATCGTAAGCGGCAGAGCTTCGCCTGAATCGGAGACCTTTTCGAGCTCCCCTTCGATCCCGCCACTCTGCCAGAAAACTCGCAGCGCATCTTGGAGCGTAAATTTCTTAGCTGGCGTCTTTCCACTGAAGACCGCTTTGAGGGCGTCGTCCATCTCCTGTTTTTCATCGCGTAGTTTTGCGAGCTGGCTCTTCAACGCCTGAACCTTCTCCAGCGGTAAAGACGCATGCAGCACTTTCTGCCCGGCAACTTGCGGAAGCCGTAGTGGATCACCACCGATTCGATTCGACGGAGACACTGCTGTACCGAAGAAGGTCTTCGTGCTGGCAAAAATCCCGGCGAGAGCGTAATAGTCAGACATGGTAAACGGATCGAACTTATGATCATGGCAGCGCGCACAGGCCACCGAATCAGCGATGATCGAGCGCGTTACCGCATCGATCTGTTCATCAATAACATCGGCATGAAATTGTTTTGGATCGACCGCGTCGAGATTCTTGGGACCGACGGCTAGAAATCCTGTCGCGATTAGCAGGCGTGACCTCTCCGATTCGCTGTCGTAGGGCAGCAAGTCGCCAGCCAACTGCTCCAGTAGAAAGCGGTCGAATGGGACATCGTCATTGAGGCAGTCGATGCAGTAGTCGCGGTAGCGCCAGGCATAAGGGAACGTAATGTTCGCTTCCGTTCCGCTCGACTCGGCGTATCGTGCCACGTCCAGCCAGTGCCGACCCCAACGCACACCGAACTCCGACGACTCTAGCAACTCGTCGACTTCGGCGGCCAGCGCGCTGTCGAGGCCCCCAGTTTTTACTTGCTCCAGAAATCGAGACCGATCTTCCGAAGAAGGGGGCAAGCCGACTAAATCGAAGTGCAGCCGTCGCAATAACACTTGCGGCTCCGCATCTGTCGAAGGACTCAGTTCATGCTCCTCGAGTTTCGAGAGTACAAAGTGATCGATCGGCGATTTCGGCCACTGGCGATCCTTTACCCTTGGTAGCGAAGATGCTTGTGGCGCGCGATAAGCCCAGAAATTGCGGCTGGCTTTTTCCCAAGCTGGTTTATTGGCGGCGGGCTCGGTCAGACGCGGATCGGGTGCCCCCATTTCAATCCATTTTTTCAGATCAGCGATCGCTTCGCTCGGCAGACGCTCACGCTTGGGTGGCATCTTCAAATCGGCATCCGCATGCGAGACCGCTGTCAACAGCCAGCTGGCCTCGGGATCGCCAGGAACAACCGCTGGCCCTCGCGTACCCCCGTTGCGAATCGCCCCTCGACTATCCAATCGCAGTTCACCATCGGCAACCCCCGATTCAGTCGAGTGACATTCGTAACAGTGTTTTACCAGCAGCGGACGAACCTTGGTTTCGAAAAACGCAATGCCCGCTGCACTGTCCTCCGGCACTTCGTTCTCCGAACCTCTCGCAAGTGCCGGCAGGATCGCAAAGATTGCGCAAACCAACATCAGTCGTAAATTCATGGATGCATTCCGTTTTAAAGCCCTCAAGGTTACGGAGACGACAGCAGAATATAGGGGGTGGCAATATTCAATTCGCGAGCGACTTGCTGCAGCGGGCTTACGATTGCCTCTTTGCTCTGCCACACTTGGCGGTCGATTTTTTGCTGGTGAATCAACGGCCCTAAGCCAAGCCGCCGCAATCGGGGATTATGCTCAATGGCCGTGACTAACTTGGCCGAATCGTCTAGTCCAAGTTCAAATGCGGCAGTTAACAAGTCGACGTCGGCGTTATAAAACCGAGTCGCGATGGCAATCGGCTCCCCAAAATTTTCGGTCGTCGGCCCATCTTCGGTCACTAGCCAAGGATTAAGCACCTGATTGAGGGAGCGGACAAACTGCGCTCGGTCTTTAGCCACCAGTTTCTCCATCGTCGCAGCTGCCGGATACAGTTCCAACGTTTTCTTACGCGCTGCTCCATAAACCGCCATCCCATCGCGGACACTGTCGCGAAATCCAATCATCCCTTGTTGATGGCAGTGCATACAGGAAATGCCGTTAACGACGATCGGCGTCCCCGACGTTTCTTTCAGGTCGCGGACGACTTCGATCGGACCCGCATCAATGCGTCTCCCAAGACCGTCAATCAAAAAATAACCTTGCAAGCCATTGGGAAGCGAGAAAATATCTTCACCGCCATCGTGGATGAAGGCAAATTCCAGAAAAAGGTTGTCCTTCGAGACGGGGCCAAGCGGAAACTGAAATAGACTACCTGTCCCATTGCTGCGCTTGAAATCATAACTTTTCCAGTAATAACCATTTTTGGTTGGATGGCGCTCGACCAAGCGATTGGAAATCGACACGCCGCTCTCCGCAAACCCGGCGCGCTGGGCTCGACCATCACGTATGTCCGCCGCCACGTCTACACCCAATTGAAGTTGAAGCTCTTTATCGGTTTCGGGAAGATCGAGCAAGCGATGGTACAGTGGCGGCCGCGTGGCCGTCACCGCAAACCAGTCGGCCCGTAGGTGAGCGATGGGGCTGCCGCAGAGTTCAAGTACATCGCTGGCTACCCGCGCCAATTCTTCATCATCGGCACGGTCAAAGCGAAGGCCAAACGGATACGACTCTAGCAGCGCGTCCCAGTCTTTGGCGTCCCACCCCAAATCGCGCAAGTCAATGGCCAATAAGGTTGCTTCGTTATCGATCGGTCGGGGCGCGACTAACTGCGGCTCCCAAGTTAAGCTGTTGAGTGCCTTGGCGAGCGCGGCTCGGTAGTAACGCAAATCAAAATCAGATACCTGTGAACTATTGTTATGCAACGCCGTTAATGAAAAGTAGCGATGAAACGGACGGTCTTTTATTTTTAAGTCTTGCAAATCCTCGCGCAGCGAAATCAGTGTTTTTAACTCGGAACGAAACGGGCGCGGCGGACGACTTGGCTTGCCGGCGCCCAACCGAATCCATTCTTTGAGCTCAATTCGTTCTTCGTCGCTCGGCTGCAATTCCCCAGGTGGCGGCATCTCTCGGTCTTGCAATCGCTGCCAAACCGGGGAATCGTCAGGCTGGTTAGGGATCACGTACCCCAAGCGGAGCATGGAATCGGGGTCGATCAGTGAGAATTGGGCGTTACCTTGACTGCTCCCTTCTCCATGGCAACGACTGCAGTATTTTCGTGCCAGTTCAAAACCGCGAGTGTTAACCTTGGCAACTTCGTCTGGCAACTGGTTCGCCAAGCCGTAGTTCGGTAACGCGCAGGGGAGCACGAGTAAAACCAACAGAAGGTAGCGCATGAGATCGATCGCCGATGGGAGGTTACTCAGGTTTTTCGTACCGGACGGTGAGAATCGAACGCACGCGACCGAATTCCCGGGCCTGAGCGTCTTCGTTGACACGCTGCACAACGTCATTGCCGAAGCCGATCGCACCCACTGCACCAGCAGCCGCTCCCGGCTCCATGATTTCATCCTCCGGCGGCGTCTCACTGCGTCGCCACGTCGCGCGAATGACGGCTGTGATCGTCCCCAGTGATCCCTCAGAGGATAAGAGAGCGGCGGCACTCTCGGAGAAATCGGTTACTTTGAATTCGCGGGCCGTTGAA
>JBBQRC010000163.1:0-8948 GCA_038215215.1 Pirellulales bacterium | reverse complement strand
ACCTTAGCCCCGGGTGAGTGATGCGAGCTTCCAGCGAGCGGAACGTAACCCGGGGTGCTCGAAGCAAAGGCGTTAGCGGTAAGCGTTTATGCTGCCATTTCGAAAGTCACTGTTCGAACCGCAACATCAGTTATAGAAACCATTTTTTGGGGTCGTCGTAGTTTACGCGTTGTATTCCAATGCATTCGCCGCACGGGTTGGCCCGATCGAATCATGTCCGCATGATTGTGTCGGCCCTTCAGGCCTTGCGGCGCAAACTCAACTGTTACCGGGGTCTTACGACGCCCGGCAGAGGTTGTGTCGGGCCTCCGGCCCTATTCTGTCGGCCCTCCAGGCATTTCGGCGCAAACTCAACTGTTACCGGGGTCTTACGACGCCCGGCAGAGGTTGTGTCGGGCCTCCGGCCCTATTCCTATCGACGCGAATTCGTTCATATGGAATTTATTTGGGATTAAAACGTAACGATGCCGCGCCATTCGGTTCTTCCCTCGAGTGATTGTGACGCCGCGAATGACCGAGCAACGTAGTCGATCGAAAGACGATAAACATCGAGTCGTTCAAGGTCGAAGGCTTGCGCAATCATCAAGGCTGGTTCCGATTACGAGTACGAGCACCGTCGCTGCGCGACTGAGTACGAGCACGAGGGCTGATCGCCAGGACTTCATAGTCGGCACCGATCACCCAGTTCGCGGAGTGATCTCGCCATCGCAGTAAATCATTTCGCGAACTTGAGTGCAGCGGTTTGTTCCGTCAGAAGTTGTAGTAAGTGTAGATGTACAGCAGATTTGATTTTCGATCAAGAAGCATCACGTATTCAGATTGACCGTCATCGCAACCTGGGAGCCCGGGTGGATTTGCCCAAATTTGGCAATCAGTGCTTGGGGGCTCCCAAGCGTACGGCAAGTATGCGCGGAGCCGATTTTCTTCGACACCATGCGCATCCACAGGAACCAAATGTAATTGATCGATATGCACGTTGATTCGCTGTCCGCTGGAACTCATTCTCCACCAGTTGTAACTCCAGCTCTGGCGTGGATCAATATCTTGTGCGAGGTCGCCAAAATCTTGAAGCTCCTTCAATACCTCGCGAAACTCTGGAGAGTAGTGATCCGGATTTACTATGTCTCGATGCCGAAGATGGTATTCCCGGAGTAGGAGTAGGGATAAGAGGATGCAAATCGCAATCGTTAATGCGATGAGCGAGCATGTTTTCACGTGCAGCTGCTTGTGTGATTTCTAATATCGACGAACGTTTTAATTATCCCTTGCTCGGTCGATCAAAGGGTGTTTTACGTACTTATCCGCGACTTACGATAGGGACTTATCGCCCAGTCGAACGCGACTGCTAAGTACTTATCACCGTGTGGGCGTCACACTCGGCAATCGTCGCAGTTGGCAACGAGCGTGTCAACAATTTCTATCGGGAGAGCTGGAATTACGGTTTCGGCGGACGCAGCGGTGGTCGGGAAGGGTTGGCGGGAAACGTGGCGGCATCTCAATAGTGGCCGCATGTTTGGCATCGGCGATGCGGCAGACGCGAGTATTGACGCAAGCTCAACAAGGTAACCGGTTCGATGGTGCGACCCACGCAGAAAAGTCCGCGTTACGGACAACAGGCACAGATCCTTCGACATCGCTGATATCTGGGAAGCAGTGATTATCATGGAATGAGGGGCCACCCCAAATCAGGTCAACGTATGAGCAGACCACCACGCGGCGGTAGGATTAACTAGAGCCCGCAAGATTGGGGCTTGCAAGATTGGGGCCTGCAATAAACGAGTGCTGCGTTACAGCTTGCAATTAGGGTTGGCCAAGTAGCGAACGTCGTCAAGACTTTCGGTTGTTGCCAAGCATTCCGAAGCTCGTGACGAGTTTCGCTACCCTAAAACTGAGCTGCTACAAAGCATCAGCAAATCTCTACGAGGCGATGATCGAGTGATCAGTTATCAAAACCTGAGCCTGATGCTTGGATTGTCCTTCTTTTTCGGTTTGTCGTTTGAGGGCTTTTACTGGAAATCGGCAGCCAGTCGGCCGGGTGGAATCCGCTCTTTCCCATTGCTGTCGCTGACCGGAGCGGTGCTGTATTCCATCGAACCGCAATTTTCCATCGCGCTGTGCGCTGGCTTGTTGGTGTTGGGGGCTTGGTTGTATCCGTATTATCGAGCAGAAGTTAAGTCTGCGCAGAAGCTCGCGACGGATCCTGACGGCATCATGGTGCCACTCTGCAATGTGGTTGCTTATCTGTTAGGGCCAGTCACGCTGACTCAACCCCCTTGGGTAGCTGTTGCTTTAACGGTCGCCGCCGTTTTCCTCTTGCGGGCACGCGACCGACTGCACTCTTTGGCGGAGCGATTACCCGCACAAGAGATCATTACCTTTGCGCAGTTTTTAGTGCTGGTCGGCGTGGTGCTACCACTTCTCCCCAACCAACCGGTGACGCATCTAACGCCGATCACACCGTTTCAAGTTTGGCTGGCCGTGGTGGTAATCTCGTCCTTGTCGTACGGCAGTTATTTGCTGCAAAATTTGCTCTCGAATCAGCAAAGCTTGTTCTTCACCTCGGTGCTCGGCGGACTGTATTCATCGACGGCGACGTCGGTGGTACTGGCTCGACAATTGCGTGCGAACCCGACTAATCGCCACGAAGTCCAATCGGGTATCGTTTTGGCAACAGCGCTAATGTACCTGCGACTTGGCGTGGTCGTGGCGATCTTCAACTTTCCGCTGGCCCGGAAACTGGCTTTGCCCCTCGCCGCGCTGTTTGCGGCGGCCTTAATTTTCGCTGCGCTGTGCTTGGCGTTAGGCTTTGTACGTCGCCGCCGCGAGCTCGAAGGTGAATCCGCTCAACCGACCCAACCACGCAACCCGCTGGAGTTGTCCGCTGCACTCGTATTCGCAATCTTGTTTGTACTGGTCTCCGTGGTTTCGTTGTGGGCGAAAATTCGTTTTGGCCAAGTGGGCATATTCTGGTTGGCGGCCATCGTGGGAGTGACCGACATAGACCCTTTCGTTCTGAGCGTCGCTCAAGGTGGTGTGAGCGGCTTGGAGCCCACCGCGATTGGGGTTGCGGTGTTAATCGCTGCCTCTTCGAACAACTTACTCAAGTCGGGCTACTGCATTGCCTTCGGAGGATGGTGGAAAAGTTTACCGGCTGTCCTTTCGCTATTGCTCTTAGGGGTTCTCGGAGCGGTTATTGCCTACAACATGGCGAACCTTTGAAAGCCAAACAAGAACGGCGGTAACGATAAGCCTGCGGTTTTCTATTTTTCGAAGCAGTCGCCGCCGCGCCGAAGCCGCCTTTCATGGCTGACTGGATGGCAACTTGGTTGTTGTCTCTTCGCGCGGTGGAATTTCTGGTCATTTTTCGTTGAAGCTAGCCAACATGGCAGCGCGATTACTTACAATTGGGCTGCATACGATGCCCATTCCTCTCACACGATTCCCACCATGCCAACACCACCGCTCTCACGTCGCACGTGGCTTACTCAAACTTCGCTGGTCACTACCGCTGGACTGAGCGGCTTGGCGGTCGCTGGAGTTTCTAACCTGACGCCGGCTGTTGCTCACCAACCTGCTCCTGCCTCCCAGCCAGTTGCTGCTCCGCCGTTCCGCTACTGTTTGAACATGAGCACTATCAACGGGGGCGAAGTGCCCATTCGCGAACAATTAAAAATTGCCGCGAAGGCGGGCTACGATGCCGTCGAATTGTGGCTCCGCGATGTTGATAAATACACCCAAGGGGGTGGTGACCTGGTGAGCCTGCGCAATGAGATTCGAGATCTCGGCTTGAGCGTCGATAGTGCCATCGCGTTTGGCAAGTGGATTGTCGACGACGCGGCGGAACGTACCGCGGGTTTAGAGCAATCCAAGAAGGACATGGATGCGATTCGTGCGTTGGGTGGACGTCGCATCGCCGCCCCGCCCGTGGGAGCGACCAACGAAGCGGGATTGAGCCTCGACGCGGCCGCAGAGCGTTACCGAGCGTTGATTGAAATTGGTCGCGCTCGCGATGTCATCCCGCAAATCGAACTGTGGGGTTTTTCGAAGAATCTGTCAACTTTGGCCGAGGTACTTTATGTAGCGGCGGCAGCCAATGATCCCGACGCTTGCGTGCTGCTCGACGTTTATCACATGTACAAAGGTGGCAGCGACTTTGCCAACATTGGCCTTGTGCCGGGTGCCAAGATGCATTGCCTGCACATGAACGACTATCCCGCTGAGCCTCCGCGGCCGCAAATTGCCGACAAGGATCGGGTTCATTGCGGCGATGGCGTAGCCCCGCTGAGCCTGATTCTGCAAGCGTTAGCACGTGGCGGGTTTGCGGGAACACTTAGCTTGGAGCTGTTCAACCGTACTTATTGGCAACTACCGCCTCAAGAAGTTGCCACAACCGGTATTGAAAAATTGAAAGCAACGGTGGCCAGAGCATTTGCTTGAAACGACTTAACATCAATCAGATTGCATTGCGGCGGCAATTGGGCGTAGAATACACCCAACACTTAAAAGGTAATGATCACCATGGCCAATGATCTTGAACGGTTTTTGCAGCAGGCAGCTCAGAAGCTCAAGGAAAAAGTCCAGCAGGGACAGGCTCCGCAGCCGCCAAGGCCGATGCAACCACCGCCGGTGCGGCAGGCCGAGCGACGCTTGCAGCCTAGCCCCGTGCCGGGCGAGATCGTTGACGCGATGATCAGCGACGATCGACGGGCTGGACCCGACCCGCTCAGCAATCTCGATACTCGCCGGCCACTCGCACAAGAGATTGGCCAGACGGACGAACGCATGGCGGGCCGCTTGCACGATGTGTTTGACCATGCCGTATCGAGTATGTCCAAACCTTCCTCCGCTCTCCAATCCAATATCAGTCAAACGGCCAACCAAACCACCGATGCGGTCGAAGTGAACCGTCGAGAACAGGTCTCCAGCCCATTTTTGCGGATGTTACGCCAACCTGACACGCTACGCGCAGCCTTTATCGCCAGCGAGATTTTTCAGCGCAAATTCTGACCGCACAGCCGCGTCTATTCGAGATCCATGGCGGTCAGTTCCAGCCAGCGTTCCTCGGCCGCACCCAGATCCATTTCGACCGCTTTGACTTCGTTGTGCAAACGGAGCGCTTCGGCGGGGTCGGTAGCCTGCATCAACTCGGCGTGCAATTTCCGCCGCTCCGCGTCGAGCGTGGAAACTGTTTTCTCGAGCGTCTTTAATTCCTTCTGCAGCTTGCGTGTATCCACTTGTTTGACGGGCGCAGCGCTGGACGGTTTATCGTTCGCCGCTTTCGGCTTGTTGGGTGCACGCTCGCGTTCGCCATCGTCAATCTCTTTGTTGACGTAATACAAGTACGCGTCGTAATCGCTGCCATAATTCTTGGCGGTGCCATCCCGAACTTCAACGATATTGGTCGCGATGCGGCGCATGAAGTGACGATCGTGGCTGGTGAAAATCACGGTCCCTTGATAAGCCAGCAGAGCTTCGGCAAGCGATTCGACGGTCTCGACGTCCAAATGGTTACCCGGTTCGTCGAGTACCAGAATGTTATAGGGGCCAAGCAGCAAGCCCGCCATGCACAACCGGGCACGTTCGCCACCGGAGAGCACCTGGACCTTCTTGCGCACGTGTTCGCCGCGGAACAGCAAGGAACCCGCAACGGTGAGGATCATTTGGTTGGTGGTGCCTGCAATCGCTTTGTATTCGAGATATTCAAGTACCGTCTGTTTGGGGTCTAAGCTGCCGTAGACATGCTGCGCGTAGACGCCAATTTCACAGTTGTGCCCCCACCGCACTGATCCGGATACAGGTTCCAGCGAACCAACGAGCGTTCGCAGCAAGGTCGTCTTGCCTTGACCGTTATCACCCACGATGGCCGCCCGCTGACCGTGTTCAATTTCAATGTTAATTTTTTTAGCGACCGCGCGATCGGTGTAACCAATGGCCAAGTCTACGGTACGCACCGCCGGACCTTTTTTGGGCGCGACTACGGGCGCCTTAATGGACGCAGTGGGTAGATCGGCGGCAATTTCGATCGTTTGCAAGCGTTCGAGTTGGCGCCCTTTCGACTTGGCTTGTGCCGCTGTGCTAGCGCGAGCGCGATTCTTGTCAATGAACTTCTGCAGATGTTTTTGCTTGGTTAACACCGACGCATTCACACGCTCTTCGTGTTCGCGTCGTTCAGCCTGGAAGACCAAAAAGGGCTCGATCTTGCCGGTAAACATCGTTAGCTTGCCGCGCGTCAAGTCCAGCGTATGGTCGCAGGTCGCCTGGAGGAAAGCACGATCGTGCGACACAATCAACGCCGCTTTATTGAAATGTCGCAAGAAATGTTCGAGCAGAATTTGTGTTCGAATATCGAGAAAGTTAGTTGGTTCATCCAGCAGTAGCAAGTTGGGATCATGCAGTAGCAGCGAGGCCAACTTGACGCGCGTTTGCCAGCCACCAGACAGCTCGGCAACTGGCCCCAGCAGATACTTGCCCTTCAGTTCAAATTCGCCGCCAACTTCACCACACTTCCAGTCGGGCTGAGCACTGTCCCGCATGAGAAAATCGAGTGCCGACTCGCCGGGCAAAAATGGATCATGTTGCCGCAGATAGCCAACTTTCAAATTGGGGTGGCGAATGACCTCCCCTTTCTCCAGTTCCTCGTCGCCCAGCAAGACGCGCAGCAAGGTGGATTTACCCGCTCCATTGCGGCCGACAAAGCCAACTTTGACATTGTCCGTAATGGTGGCTTCGGCGTCATCCAGCAGCATCTGCTCGCCATAGCTTTTTTCAGCACCACGAATTTGAAGTAATACACCCATCAGTCGTTAATAATTTTCTTCAAAGTAGAGAGGAACAGCAGCCAGCCAGACTCCGCCAGCCAGACTCCAATTCCTTTTTTTTCGGTACGGAAGCGGCACGATCGTTGGGCAATTATCCATCTGGCTGCTTAGTTTACCCAGCGGCAGGAAAGTTGGTATTGCACCTGCGACTGAACGTCGACTTTGCCTGACTTCTAACCCGAAGCGTCAGCCAAGATGGTTGATTGAGTACCTGCGTGCTCCCGGGACAATTGTCCCCCCTGGCCTGAAACTGCGGCTCAATCGCCCTCACTAACGCTTCGGAGGCCAGGATGTCGCTCCCCTGGTGCGGACGAAAATTCGAAGTTTTTTTGGCAAATCGGCGGTGTATTGACCAAAGGTGTCAGAGCTGCTGCGACAAAGGAGTTCCTCTTAACCGCCACTATGCTAGCATTGCCGGTTAGAATGATGCGTAGATCATTTACGTCCAGGACTCGCTTCGTCGATGAACTAGTCATGCTTCCAACTCCCCAACCCACCCCGTCACCTGCGATCCGCTCAGCCGATTTGGCGGAGCACGTGAAGGCGCGGTTGCGTGCACGGTCGCTCGAGCGAGCTGCCACCCCACTGGCCGCGCATACCGACGGCGTGGAGCTGCGGAGCGTTGATCCGCCCAATATTCATTCGCCTGCAGCCCAACCGACCAGTGGAAATAGACCAAGCAGTGCGGATCTCATGCAGCAGTTATCCGCTGAGGTGCGACGGCTGGAAACTGCGGGGCGACCGACAAACGACCAAGCGGCTATCAGTTGCGGCTGTGCAGCGCTGGACAACTGTTTGCCGGATGGTGGTTACCTGCCTGGTTCCGTGATTGAGTACTTGCGAGCCATGCCGGGCTGTGGTGCGAGCCTATTAGCGTTTTCAGCCGCTGCGGTTGCGTTGCGGGTGACCGGTGGATTTCTCGTAGTCGTCGACACACAGCACAACATCTATCCCCCGTCGTTGGCCAGTCTAGGGATCGATTTAGAGAAAGTCGTGTGGGTGCGTCCGCAGTCCGATGTAGATGCATTGTGGGCAGTCGATCAATCGCTACGCACTGCGGCAGTAGCGGCCGTGGTAGCGGACGTCGAGCGGATTGATGATCGCGCGGCTCGGCGGATGCAATTGGCCGCCGAGCAGGGTGGCGGCTTGGCCATGTTACTCCGTCCCGCTTCAGCACGGCGCGGCCCTAGTTGGGCTGAGATCCAATGGCTGGTTCGCGCCATGCCGAGTACTCGCAGCGCTCCAGTTACTCTGGCGCCAAGTCCCATTCGGCACGTTGCGAACGCGGGGCTCAGCCCAGTCCTGCAAGGAGAAACGCCCGCGCGGACGGTAGTTGGTTACAGTGCCGAGCGACGTTTGCAAGTGCAATTGGTGCGCGTTCGGGGTGGCAAAGCGGGAGCGTTGGTGCGGTTGCAAGTTGATGCTAGGGATGGCACCTTACGAGAGGTTGAACGACATGAACCAACGGGTGCTCTGCATCTGGCTTCCCAATTGGCCAGTGCAAAGAGTTCAAGCCGTCGAGCCGCAGTTGGCTAACGGCCCGCTGGCGCTGCAATTTCGCGACTCACGTCGTGGCCTCGTCGTGGCGGCGGCCAACCTGGCTGCTCGCGCACAGGGTGTACGACCCAATATGTCGATCGCGGAAGCAACCGCGCTGGCCCCCCTAGCCATTCGTACGCACGAGCCCACAGAGGACATGGATCAGCTCTGCACACTGACCGAACAAGCTCAACAGTTCAGCCCGCTCGTTGGCCTCGAACAACTCGATAAACAACTCTGGGCCGGACGTACACTTCATCAACCGGAGTGCCTGCTGCTCGATGTCACCGGTTTAGCCAGTCATTTTGGCGGCGAGCAAAATTTACTAGAGCTGATCGCCACTTGGCTCGGCGACCAAGCCTACTTTGGTTACATGGCTATCGCTGGGAGCGTGGGTGCCGCTTGGGCCATTGCCAACTACGGCCTCCGCTCCCCGCAACCTCACTCCCCTCGTCCCGCCAACCTCACGCCAGTGAACTCGACCAGCCATGCCCCTCGCAGCAGTACCCCTCGCAGCAGTACTCTGGAGAAAGGAGTTGAGGGTGTGGAGCCATCTCCCCCCCAGACCTCAACCCCTCCCTCGCGCTTCAT
>JBBQRC010000162.1:0-8984 GCA_038215215.1 Pirellulales bacterium | reverse complement strand
TGTTCCTGGTGGGGGGTTTGGTGGCGGTGGTGTTATGGGTGCTGGGGGGGGGGGGGCAGGTGGCGGTGGTGGTGGACTTGGGGGTCTGTTGGGCTTAGCCGGTCTAGCCGGGTTAGCGGGGCTTTCGAACGACGATGGTTTTAACGCGAATCTGGCTACAGACATCGCGCTTCCTTAACGCCGACCAAAAACGTCTTGAAAAGCGTGAGAAGCCATCGCAGTTAGCGGTGGCTTTTTCGTTTTGCTACCCGAGATAAGTGAGTGCCTGGATTATTAAGTCTGTGGATTATTGAGTGTCGGCGCAATTGCCGATACTATGTCTCTCGTCGGCGTTATCATTGTGACCGGTACGACAATGAGATTAACATGGGTGCTGAAAATTATTCGCGATATCAACAAAACATCATCAAACGTTTTTACGATAACCGAGATTCGATCGCGTTCCAGCGGGCTCAAGAACTGGTCACCGAGTTGTACTTGAGTGAAGGGAAGAAACGGGAGAAAGTTTGGGACACTCTGGCCAAGAACCTAGAGAAACTTGGCGTACCGGCGGACCAGATAGCGCACTTGCGTCAGCAGGACAAACCTGAGTTGGTTGCCAACTTGATTTCGCAGAAAGCCTAGTGCTTCGGTGTAAGTTAGGTTTGGGATAATGCGGTCAGGAGTCACTTGCCGGAACGGCGCTGCGGGTGCTTGGCGCAATGGACACCTGAGCTCTTTACAACCAATCAAAGGTGGCTTGACGAGTCAAAATCTGCTTCTAGACTAGAGGCCTTCAGAACCAGAAGTCATCGTTAGCGGTGAAAAAAGTTCCGAGATCCTGCCCAGGTGGCGAAATTGGCAGACGCGCAACGTTGAGGTCGTTGTGGGGGCAACCCCTTGCTGGTTCAACTCCAGTCCTGGGCACTAGTTTTGTTTTTACCGCAACTAGCGGGTATAGCTCCACGCAGTACGGGTCTAGAGATACTCAGTTATCTAAACTTAGTCATCTAAACTTAGTCATCTAAACTTAGTCATCTAAACCCAGTCATCGCACGCCGCGGCTAAGGCTTGGCTCACCCATGCATCCAGCTCAGCTCAGTCTGGAGGACTTGGAGGCCGAGTGTCAGATGCGCAGCGATAGGCGTGGTGGACCTGGGGGTCAGCACCGCAATAAGGTTCAGACGGCGATGGTGATCAGCCACAAGCCGACAGGATGCGTCGCTGAGGCTAGCGAGCGCAGAAGCCAGGTAGATAATCGCCGAGTAGCCCTGTTTCGACTGCGAATTGCATTGGCCCTTGAAGTCCGAACATCGCGCCCAGATGGGGGCTTAGTCGAGCCTAGTCAATTGTGGCGTCGTCGGGCTCGTGGAAATCGTCTTGGGGTGGCTCCCGTTCACGATGATTTTCCGGCAATCTTGGCCGAGTTACTCGATGCGCTTCACGTTTGTGAATACGATGTGGGCCAAGTAAGCAAGCATTATTCGACCACAGGCTCGCAGCTGATCCGCCTACTGCGATCTTGCCCGCCCGCGCTGACTGCAGTGAATGCTCAGCGACTTGGGCGTGGGCTGCACAAGCTAACGTAGCTCAACGCTTAGAAGTGATAGCTTGAGTTTTTGGGATCAAAATCGGTCCCGGTCAGGCCGAGGTTCATTTTGATATTCTGATAAGTGTACTCTTCTAGCAAATCGGACTCGCCCGCTTCATGACCGTCCGTTGGCCAACCGTAGGCCGCGTAGCGAACCGGAATATTAAGTTTGTCGTCAATAAAGATTTGAGCTTTATGGAAATCGAAATGGGGGCGTGACACAGGGTGGGTCACGACCAGCACGGTGCAGTCAGAGCTGCCAACTTTGGCACCTGTAAGAAACTCGACTTGGCATTCGCCGTGATGACGATCACGTTCGCCCTTCTCGATCAGTTTGACAACTAAGTTCTCGAAGCCAAAATCGGTGATCGGGTAACGCTGACCTTGCATAGCCAACATGCCGTGCGGATCGAGGTTCATGGTCGGCAGGAAGCGTCCCCGCATGCCACCCTCGTGTGCCGTGATGTTGCCGTTGTTGCTACCCTCTACGTAGATGACTTCTCGGCCCTTCACTGTCGCGGGTTTGAGGAAGGTCAGGTAGACACTGAAAGGGGTTTTGACGATGCCATTTTCATGCTTGCGATTGCGGACTTTGGTGAACATGAACTCATGTTCGCCCAAGGTTCCGTTTACCCGCTCGCGTTTGATCACCACCGCGGTGTAATCCATGATATTTAGGCGGATATGCTCCAGGCTCTTACGGGCAATTTGCAAAGCTGGATCGAGCGGGTGCGCGTTGGCGTCAGGGCGAATCGCATCGCTATCGATTTTCGAAATTCGATAAACGGGTTCGCTCTTGGCTCCGTCCTGTGCCCGCGCTGACGCCAGCAATGTCGAACCGAAAATAGCAGAAGCAGTGAAGAAGTCACGTCGGTCCATACGTCTCATCGGCTCGCCCTTCCTTGGGATTCAGTGTAAATGTATTCACGTTCCTAGTGACTGAACGGACGGCCGCAACCCATCCCTGAGTACGCGGTTCAACTTTATATTCCGTGCGCGTGGGACTCAAGGTCCAACTCGCTTTTTGGTCTTTGAACAGTCCGGTTTGGAGGCTGCAGAATTCCGCCAATGCGAAAGTCTACCAGTCGCTAGCTGGTTTTATCGAACCCTCGCAAATTCTAAATCAAATCATTTCACGGACAGCTTGTGACACGCACAACCGTCGAACTCTCGCAGACCGCCACAATCGATATAGACTGCCCACTCGGGGGCGAGTTGCTTGTGAGCTTTATTCGGAGCTTAGCAAGAAATGCGCTACCACGCGACAGCAATTCTTGCGGGTTGCGATCGAGCGGACAGGCTAGGAAATTGGCTAGTCTTAACGGGCATCAGCTGACGCTTACGCTGGGGCTGTGAATGAGGATGCTGTGAACACCATGCCCTATTTGCGTTCGTTTGCTGGCTCATCACCATCGGCTAATCATCCGTTTGCAAAGACAATTGTTTTGCTAGCTCAGCATACTGCGCACGTTGCTCCGCGCTGATTTCTGGATATTTGATATCCAGCGATTCGAGCTTGGCGGAGAGAATGTCAGCCACCGCGGCGCGGGCATACCACTTGTCATCCGCGGGAATGATATGCCAGGGAGCCGACTTGGTGCTCGTCTTGATCAGCATGTCCTCGTAGGCCTCCTTGTAGAGTGGCCACAGCTTGCGTTCCTCCAGGTCCCCGGCATTGAATTTCCAATTTTTTTCGGGTTCTTCGAGTCGCGCCAGTAAGCGTTTCTTCTGCTCGTCGCGGGAAACATGCAAGTAGAACTTGAGGACTTGCGTGCCGTGATCCACCAAGCTCTTTTCCATGTCGTTGATTTCTTCGAAGCGATTTTCCCAAAGTTTGGCTAGCAATTTCGGCTTTAACGCAGTGAGCTGAGGAAGTCGCTGTGGTACCAGGAATTCCGGATGCACTCGCACCACCAAGACCTCTTCATAATAGGACCGGTTGAACAGACTGATCGCCCCCTTTTGCGGCAGGAACTGCATCGGCCGCCACAGAAAATGATGAGACTGTTCTACGGAATTAGGAGCTTTGAACGCGTACGCGTTGCAGCCCAGCGGGTTCACACCGCTCATCACATGGCGAATGATCCCGTCTTTCCCGCTAGCGTCCATTCCCTGCAGAATGACCAAGAGGGCGTAGCGGTCGTCGGCGTAAAGTCGATCTTGAGCTTCTTGAAGAGCCGCAATGTCCTCGGCGAGACTTTCTTTGCCGTGATCGCGATCTTCGAATTCTTTGCCAGCCGTAGTAGAGATTTTTGCCAGATTCAACTTCTTATCGGGATCGACTTGAAATTTCCCAACTTTGAATCGGTGCTTTTTACCCATGGCTGCCACCTCTCGGAGTGATAGAAATTTGGCTTAAAAAGATTGGCTTTTGAACTTGCAACAACTTTATTTTGTAGTTCAAGCGACCTTACTTGTGTTCTCACGTGAGGCGTCGAAAAGGTGCTTTGTAGAGTATTTTTCAGAAAGTACCCAGATTAGCGTCGCCGGCGATAAAGAAAGCGTCCAAGTTCGTGCTGTTCTAAGATTGGCAATCGTTTAGAATCTGGCTCAGAAAACGAAGCTGCCACTTTACCGCTGGCCACACGCAACCCCGCTTCGGTCCATTGCGTTCCGCTCAATTCGCCGCGAAAAACCACTGACTTACTTAAACTTGATGCCAGCTCGCAAAATTCTCGTCACCGCCGCCTTGCCGTACGCCAATGGTCCAATTCACATTGGTCACCTGGTTGAGTACGTACAAACTGATATTTGGGTGCGATTCCAGAAGCTCTGCGGAAACCGCTGCATTTTTATTTGTGCTGACGACACGCACGGTACGGCCATTATGTTGCGGGCTCGTAAGGAAGGACGCAGCGAGGTCGAAGTAATCGCCGACATGCAAGCCAATCATGAACGCGATTTTGCGGGCTTCGACATCGCGTTTGACCACTACGGAAGTACGAATTGTGATGAAAACTATGAGCTCGGCAAACAGTTTTGGAGTGCGCTGCGGTCCGCGGGGCTGGTGGTCGAGCGGGATGTAAGCCAGCTCTTTGATCCTGTCGCGGGGACCTTTCTGGCGGACCGTTTCGTCAAAGGTACGTGTCCCAAATGCAAATCGGAAAATCAGTACGGCGATAGCTGCGACAAGTGTGGTAGCACGTACTCGCCTACCGACTTGCTCGACCCGCAAAGCACTCTGTCGGGGGCCAAGCCAGAAATTCGCAGTGCTAAACATCTATTCGTCGAACTTGAAAAACTGCACGATTTTCTCGAGTCATGGACGCAATCGGGTGAGCACCTGCAAGCAGAAGTTGCCAATTATTTGAAAGGACACTTTCTTGGAGAGCCATTGCGGGATTGGGATATTTCGCGACCGGCCCCTTACTTTGGCTTTGAAATCCCCGATGCACCCGGTAACTACTGGTATGTTTGGTTTGATGCACCCATCGGCTACATTGCCAGCACTTGGCAATGGTGCAAACTAAACGAAGAACAGTTGAGTGATTGGTGGAAAAATCCACAGACTGAAATCCATCACTTTATCGGCAAAGATATTACCTATTTTCACACACTCTTTTGGCCCGGGATGCTGAAAACCGCAGGCTTCAGCTTACCTACCAAGGTACACATTCACGGCTTTCTGAATGTGGCTGGTGAAAAGATGAGCAAGTCCAAGGGGACATTCATCAAAGCCGAAACCTACCTCAAGCATCTCGACCCTGCCTTTTTACGATATTACTTTGCCAGTAAGCTCGGGCCGCGGCTCGACGATCTCGACCTGAGCCTGGACGAATTTGTCAACAAAGTAAACGCGGATCTTGTGGGGAAGGTGGTCAACTTGGCCAGCCGCACGGCAAGATTTGCTGCTCAAACTGGGCTGGCGGAGACTTATCCTGAGGACGGTGGCCTATTTGTACGAGCTGCCCAGACCGGTTCGCAAATTGCAGAAGCTTACGAAGCGTGCGACTACGCCAAAGCGATGCGGTTGATTATGGAGTTGGCCGATCGCGCCAATCCCTATGTCGAAAATGCTCAACCTTGGGTCTTGGCGAAAAACTTGGAGCAACAGCGTGCCCAATTACAAGAAGTCTGCACAGTTGCCCTCAATCTGTTCAGGCAACTTGCCATTTACTTGTCTCCAGTACTACCACGACTGGCGCGGCAATGTAGCGATCTCTTAGGCGAACCGCTGACGCACTGGAACCAAAGTCAAACACCGTTATTAGGAACTAAAGTGAACGCCTTTGAGCACATGCTTGGACGCGTCAAGAAAGAGGAAGTGGAAGCCATGATTGAAGAGAGTAAAGAAGTGTCGCCGGTGGCTGCAGACACTGCGACAACCGCAAACACGACTTGGCACGATACCGACGAGGCGCTGAAAGCCGAGCCGCTTGCCGAAACCTGCACCATTGACGACTTTGTGAAGATCGACTTACGGGTTGCCCGCGTCTTGACGGCAGAACAAGTGCCTGAAGCGAGGAAACTGCTGAAGCTGACCTTAGGCTTTGGTGGCGATGTTCAGAAGACCGTCTTTGCGGGCATTAAGGCGGCCTATCAACCCGAGCAACTGGTGGGGCGGCTGGTCGTTTGTGTCGCCAACCTCGCCCCGCGTCAGATGAAGTTTGGATTGAGTGAGGGAATGGTCACCGCCGCGGGTCCGGGTGGCGAAGAAGTTTTCCTGTTGGGCGTCGACTCGGGCGCCAAGCCGGGCCAACGTGTTCACTAGGGCGTTTTCTCAAACAAGTTACCGCTCTCGTTCCCTCGTTCCCGCCCTGCGCGGCAGGAATAGCGGGGGAGAAGGCAGGGTGAGGGGAAATCAAAATGGTAACTTATTTTGGGACGATGCATAATCGCGGTATGCCGCACAGAGCAATGCTCTGCCTAACCTTCGCAGCCAAGTCTCTTATGGCCAGTGATCCTTGGTGTGTCCCTGTCTTATGGATGTGCCTCATCGTGGGTTGCATGGCGCAAGTCTCAGGTGCTCAAGTGGCCGACCAAGAAGATCATCCAGAGAGCCACCTCAATTGGAAGTTACCCACCCTGGGCGGCAAGCAATTGTGGACGGATTTTGCCTGGCGCAACGGCTGGCGGGTGCAGCAAAACGTACTTACCCAGCACTGGCGGTTACTTGTCGAGTACAACTTTAGGCACTCGTGGGGAAGCCGCCAAGCATGCGAAGCGGAACTGCGGCTTCGCCAGCCGGAACAAGCATTCCCCACCGGACGCGCGACGTTGCTACTGCACGGTCTAGGGCGTTCGTCTGCATCGATGAAGGGTCTGGCGAGTTATCTCACAGCGCAAGGCTTAGGGCCAACGATCTGTGTGGATTATGCCAGCAGTCGCGATTCTATTACGCAACACGCTTTGGCATTGCGGGACATTATCTCGGGCTTGCCGGAGGATCTGCGAATTGATTTCGTCGGACACAGTATGGGTAACATCGTCGTACGGCATGCGATCAGCGATTGGTTACAAGCGGGTGAGTCGCAGATACTCAAACGCGTCGAACATGTTGTCATGCTTGGTCCGCCCAACCAAGGTGCCTCAATAGCGCGTCAACTGTCCAAGACAGGAGTTTTCGGTTGGGTCGCTGGCCAGGGCGCACTCGAGCTGGGGCGCAACTGGAGTGAACTCGAATCGCATTTGGCGACACCTCCTTGCCCGTTTGGGATCATCGCAGGTCGAGTTTCCAGGAGTTCACTCAATCCGCTGGTGGATGGAGAAGGGGACTGTGTCGTTAGTGTTGAAGAAACGAGACTACCTGGCGAAAGTGATTTCCTGGAGTTGCCGGTCATGCACACTTTCATGATTGATGACCCAGCAGTGCAGCAAGCGGTGGCTCACTTTCTTTTCAACTCGAAATTCCGCTAAAAATCACTCACGCTAAAGATTGCCCTGCGAATATTAGTGCTTTAGGCAATGATGTTGCGGATGACTTTGCCGTAAACGTCGGTCAAACGGAAATCGCGACCTGCGTAGCGATACGTCAGCCGTTCGTGATCGAGCCCCAGCAGGTGTAGGATCGTGGCATGCCAATCGTGTGTTGAAATGGCATTCTCAGCCGCCTCGTAACCGTAATCGTCGCTCACGCCGTAGCTCATCCCACCCCGTACGCCGCCACCCGCCATCCAGCTTGAGAAGGACTTATTGTTGTGATCGCGACCGTCTGTGCCTTGGGCGTGTGGAGTGCGACCGAATTCACCCGACCAGATCACCAGCGTATCCTTCAGCATGTCGCGGGCAGCCAGGTCCGCCAGTAGACCGGCCGCTGGCTTGTCGATGCTCTCGCAGTTATTTTCCAACGCGGTCTTGAGGTTGAAGTGCTGATCCCAGTTGCCGTGTGTAATTTCGACGAACCGTACGCCTGCCTCCACCATCCGTCTGGCGAGCAAGCACTTGCGACCAAAGTCATCCGTCCGCGTTTCGCCGATGCCGTACAAGGCTTTCGTCGCGGCGGTTTCTTCATCGATACTCAACAATTGCGGCAGTTCGGATTGCATACGAAAACCCAGTTCAAAGGATTCGATAACGCCATCGATTTGCGGATCTTGCGGAGTGGCTTGGCGTTGAGCCGCATTGAATCGCTGCAGCAAATCCAGTTCGGCACGCTGCGTATCCATTCCCTGCGAGCGACGCAGATTCGGAATCACTGCGGAGCTGATAGGGCGATTATCGGTACCCAGACGCGTGGCTTGATACGTAGCCGGTAAGAAACTCGAACCGTAATTCTGTGCCCCACCAAAACCACTTGGCGGCGTAATGGTCACAAAGCCGGGTAAATCTTCGTTCTCGCTCCCCAACCCGTACAACGACCAAGCTCCCAACGATGGACGCACAAGCCTGGCAGTCCCCGTATGCAATTGCACAAAGGCTTGCGGATGGGCAGGTACATCGGTTTGCATGGCGTTCAGAACGCACAACTGATCCGCCTGTTTGGCGAGTTGCGGCAGTAGTTCCGAGAGCCACAAACCACTTTCACCGTGCTGTTTGAATTTCCAGGGCGAGCCCAACAACTGGCTGCCCGGCCGTCTTCCTGGCTTGCCGGAATCAGCGGTAAGTTTCGGTTTGTGGTCCAACGTATCGACGTGCGAGGGCCCGCCACGCATACATAAAAAGATGACCCGCTTAGCCGTAGCAGGAAAGTGCGTGGCGTGCGCTGGCGTGCCCGCGTCCGTAGCCAGAGTACGATGAGCCAGATCGCTAAAGGCCAGCCAGCCAAAGCCGCAACTGAGCGACTGCAATATCGCTCTTCGTGACCATAGCGGCTGAATTCGGTCGCAAAGCCCAGAGTTTACTGCAAGTGACATTGTGGATCTCGCTAGCGTGAAAAGGATTTTAGTCGCTACTGCGCGTAGTCGAAAAAGCCGCCTGTTTTGGTGAGCCATCCGCGGATGGCCAACTACGAGTGCTTTGTCCAGATTAGATTCTG
>JBBQRC010000161.1:0-8987 GCA_038215215.1 Pirellulales bacterium | reverse complement strand
GGACGCGGGCCATTATCGTGGCACCGGCATCGCACCCGCCGAGAACCACGTGCTCCTCCTCGAAGACGAGCCCAGTCACTGTCTGCACGAGGGACTGGTCTGGAAGCTCAAAGAAGTGGACCTCAAAAACAACGAGGGGATGATCGTCGCCAGTCGCGAAGCGAAGGCAGGCGGAGGCGGCAAGGCCAGCGAGGAAAGTCTGACCCTCGATGCCGCCACTCGCATCTGGCGCGGCCGCGAGCGCATCGGAATCGCGGACCTGATCGCTGAAGGCGCGTGGCCCGCCAACGGGAAAAAATCCCTAGGTGGGCAGGCCGTTCTGCTCGGGATCACTTGGAAGCCCACACCGGGGGAGGGGCTGGCTGGCATTTTCACCCGCTTCCACATCTCGGACATCTGGCTGGACGACGCCGCCATTCAACACGCCACCCAACTTCAAACCGAGACGCACAAAGCCTTCATCCGCAGCCGCTGGATGCCAGCTTGGATTGATGCCGTCGAGTATGGCAAGTTCGGCCGCGCGACCGTGAGAGCGACGCTGTTCGGCGGCATGGATTCCTCCCTCTACGCCGACTTTCAGAAAGGCGGCGGGGCACAAATGAATGGAGCCGAGAACAACTTGAAGCATACAGGCGGCCATTACGGCCCCGCCCACATGGCCTCGAATGGCACGATCCTCGACGTCACCAAGACAACTGGAGAAATCCCCCTCGGCAGCAGCGGCATCCAAATCCAATTTGAGACCGACCTCATCATCGAAGGCATCCGCCCCACGAGAGTCGTCCGCGTCCGCCCAGAGGGCTGGCCCCAGGTGCAAGTGCCGCGGGAGGAATACCTGGGCGACGGGACCTTCAGTCACGAAGATCGCTTCCCGACTCCCGCCATCTTTCCCAAATATTAGCCATCAGATATCGCCCAGGTACCAAGGACTCAGCCTATCATGCAATTTTTTAATTCCAGTCGGATTCGAAAATTCTACTTTGCATTCGTAGTTTGTATCCTTTCAACGGGCGTACAAGCACAGGTGCCGGACCTCAGCCTCGACTATCTGCCGCCGCATTGGCTGATCATTCGCGGCGATCACTTCCCTGGTAAAGAAATCCACATCAACTATCTAGAAGCCTATTGCCGTGCCGGTTCAACCGATGCGGACTGGGTTCAGCATACTGTGATCAAACACACTCCCCAACTGATCTCGTTAAGCGATGACAAAAAGAGTCTTAGACTCCGAGACAACGTTGAGGACGGCGTGGTGGTGGACCACGTCATCACAGCAACCAATGAAGAAATTTCGTTCGAAATCAAGGCCCATAACCCGTCCGGCGAAGCCTCACAGATACACTGGGCGCAGCCGTGCATTCGCCTAGCTGATTTCACCGGATACGACAGCCACGGAAAAGACATCGATGACTACTTGCCTAAGTGTTTCCTTTTTATTGATGGCAAATCAGCACGTATGGATTCAATTGTCCCGTGGAGCAAGGAAGCTCGTTACACACCCGGCCAAGTATGGTGTCCGAAGAATGTACCTCGCACCGATGTGAATCCTCGTCCATTGAGTTCGATTGTGCCCAGCAATGGCCTGATCGGCTGCTTCAGTAGTAATGAAAAATGGATTTTTGCAGTTGCGTTCGACCCCTATCAAGAGCTCTTTCAAGGTGTTGCTCGCTGCCTCCATTCGGACTTTCGTATTGGCGGGCTCAAGCCAGGTGAAACAAAAAATATCCATGGCAAGATCTATATCGTTGCCAACGATCTGTCGGCACTCAAGGCCCGCTATGAAAAAGACTTCCCGAGTCATGGGGAGAAAAACTAAATGTGGTCGCCGCGATGGTTGATCGCAATCTTAATATTGCTCACGGTAGGGGGCATCGGCCTATTCTCGTCATGTAATACGCCAACGACTTCGGACAAGATGACCCTAACGGCCGCCCGAAACGCGTTCAAAAAAGGTGATCATCATCAGGCACTGGTAATTTGCACTGAGTTACTCAAGAAACAAAAGGACTCGCCAACACTGCTATTGATGGCAGGCGAATCCTCCTCACGATTAGAGCGCTACGAAGAAGCGATTAAGCTCTATGATCGTGTTTCGGACTCGTCGATTAGCGATGCGTCGACCGCGCGGTGGGCTGCCGGTGAAGTCTCGCTCCAATTGGGACGCATGTCGGAAACCATCGTGCGTATGGAACAGGCTCTTGCACTCGATGCCGGAAACGACAGGGCACGTGAACGCTTGATCTATTTACTCAACCTCGCTGGTCGGCGATGGGATGCCTTGCCTCACTTGCTAGAGTTGCTGCGTCAAGGGAAATTTTCGGCACAACAGTTATTGTACTTAGGGAATATTGCCAAATCGGTCGAGAACGAAGAGGAACTGCGTCACTTTCTCTCCGCAGCCCCCAATGATCGCTTACCTCTACTGGGTTTGGCAAGAATTCGGTTGCGAGCAGGAGCTCTAGAAGAATGCCAGCAATTGCTTACCGAGGTTCTCAGCCAGTCGCCGAATCTCGTGGAAGCCCATGTGCAGCTCGGCAAGCTTTTGCTGCAAACTGATCCACAGCAAATAAACTCTTGGAATGGGTCCCTTCCCAAAGACGCGGAGCTGCATCCAGATATATGGCTCATTCGGGGTGAATGGGCTCGCGATCACGGACAACTGGAAGCCGCCGCAAGATGCTTTGCCGAAGCACTCCGTTTGGATCCAGATCATCTCGCGGCCTTGAACGCATTGGCGCAAGTGCTCGCAAGTCTTGGGAATCCAGATCGAGCTCAAACCATAGCAAATCGTGCTGCTCAACTTGAAAAGCTGCTGTTTGTCTTCGAACGGATCATGTCGGATGAGTGGTCCGGGAGACAAGCCCTTGCTCAGAAAAAAGTGTCCGAACTGGAATATGAACAGTACTTGAGGTCGAGAGGGAGATTAGAGCCTATTGTACTTGCTGCCCAACAGACGCTTGAACTTGGACGTGGCTGGGAAGCGATGGCGTGGAGTCAGTATGGGCTGTCTGCTGACCCGTTGAATCGCGAGTTACAAAGCGTGGCCAATAAGGCGAGTCCCCTGCTCGATCGAAGTTCAACTCGCACACATGGGAAAGTGAATGTCATTGATTTCCAATGGATACAATCCCTCAAACTGCCGGTGTGGGACGTGGAAGACAGCGTATCGCCTCTCTTTGCATCCCAACCGGAGCAGGCAAACAGAGAAGTGAGATTTACGGAACTCGATGGTGAGCTCGACTTCACTTACTACGCGTCACGCATGTCGTTTGAGGATGGACGGCGGATGTTTGAGATGACTGGTGGCGGTGTTGGTGTACTCGACTACGATCGAGATGGTTGGCCCGACTTGTTTCTGGCTCAAGGGAGCGATTGGCCGTCGGATGGTACAGATCGATCCCATTCCGATCGGTTGAAGCGCAACCGAGGAGTGAAGGAAGCTCATCAGCTCATTTTCGAAGATGTAACCATTCGTGCAGGGATCGAAGAGAATGCATTTGGCCAGGGTGTCGCCATCGGGGATATCGATAGCGATGGGTTCGAGGATATCTACGTTTGCAATTTCGGAATCAACCAGCTCTGGATCAATCAAGGTGATGGTACTTTCCGCGATGGCTCGGCGATGATCGCGTCCAAGTCCGCAAGCTGGACCGTAAGTGCGGCCATTGCTGACCTTAACGGCGATGGACTGGCCGAGATTTACGACGCCAACTATGTCGAAGGGGAAGACGTTGCGACTCGCCGTTGTCTCATCGACGGAAAACCACGCGCCTGCTCACCACTCAATTTTCGCAAGGCCAAGGGGAGATTGTTAGCCTTCGATGAGACAGGTATCTATCGCGACGTGAGTCATCAAGTGCTTGCGCCGTCGATACAGGAAGGGAATGCCTTGGGGCTAGCCATCTTTCGTCTCAAGGACCAGCGACTCCCATCGATCTTCGTAGCCAACGATCAAGTGGCCAACTTGATGCTGATTGCAGAGCCCTATGCGAGCTCGCCGTTAGGTCTTCGATTCTCAGACAATGCGATACTGACGGGACTCGCCTACGACGGTGATGGGAAATCGCAAGCGTGCATGGGTATCGCGATGGGTGACATCAATCGCGATGGGGCGCTCGATCTGTTGGTCACCAATTACTATGACGAAGCCAACACACTTTATCTCCAGCAGTCCAGCGGAATCTTTCGAGATGCTACTCACGCTTCGGGACTGGTTGGACCAAGCGTGAAGATGCTTGGCTTTGGAACGCAATTCATTGATGCGCAATGTGATGGAATAGCAGATCTGATTGTGCTAAACGGACATATTGATGACATGTCGCACACGGGTACTCCATTTCGCATGAGAGCACAGCTTTTTGTGAGGGATGGGCAGGGGAAGTTTGTCGAGAGTCGTTCTCCCGAAAATAGAGCCTATTTTGAGCAAGAGCGACTTGGAAGAGCTTTGGCTTTGATCGACTTTGATCGCGATGGCCGTCAGGATTTTGTGGCGACGGATCTTGAGAGACCAGCGAGTCTTGTTCGAAATGAATCGGAATCTGGCAATTATGTGACTGTTCGCTTCGTAGGGACAATATCCCATCGCGATGCGATCGGAACGGAAGTGGTGGCGACCGTGGCGGGCCAACAGTCGATTCACCAACTAGTAGCCGGTTGTGGTTATATGGTGTCGAATGAAAAAGTGATCCACATTGGGCTTGGCGAGGCGACCAAGGTCGAGCGACTCGATATTCTTTGGCCATCAGGCGTGCAACAAACACGCACCGATGTTCCAGCGAACACGCAATGGTTGGCGATCGAGAATCAGCAAATCGTGATCATTCCTAATGACAGCTTCAAAGCACTGGACTGGGAATTCAATGCTGCGATTCTCCAACCGAGCCAGCGCGATCGCTAACATCAAGTTCATTCTTGGCGGTGGGTTGCAGAGCTTGCAAAATTCGAATATATAGAGCCAAAGGCACTTGAACGCCTACGACGGGTACTGCCGGGCTCTATGTTTCCTCAAGCGTTTTCCAGCATCGCGTGAAATGCTAATCGACTCAACTCGGCAGCAGTGCGAACATTCAATTTTTGCTTGAGGTGCTCGCGGTGTGTGTCGATAGTGTGCGTGCTAAGGTTTAGTTGTTCTGCAATCGCGCCGGTCGTCAAGCCTTCACCAATCAAGCGGAAGATTTCTTTCTCACGATCACTGAGACCGCTGATTGGATCTTGTTGCGCCGGCTTGTTGCCAAGAGCGGAGGTTAATAGCTTCTTTTTTAGCTCTTCGCTCAGAAATCGCTCGTTCCTCAGTACCGTGTGGATCGCGTCGATCAACTTCTCGTTCGTTTCCTGCTTGTTCAAATAACCCATCGCACCCGCTCGCAGAGCACGCTCCGCATACAACGACTCTTTGTAAGCGGAAATCGCCAGAAACGTGACACACGGGTTTCGAGAACGAACGCGTTTGATCAATTCGATACCATTTCCGCATTTAAGCGAAATGTCAACCAATACTAAGTCGGGACATTGATCGGAAATGACGGAGAAACCCTCATCTTCCGTGGCAGCGACTCCGCAGACCTGCCAGCCGGGTTGGGCAGTAATTCGCATTGCCAACCCATCACGCATCATTGGATGATCGTCGACGATCACTATTCGCGTTTTAATACTCACATGGCTCACATTAATTTCCTTTGCCTTGATATCGTGCAGCGCACGATGGTTCCATTGTTGTTGCCGGCCAAAATCGACAATACACCGCCGATAACGCTGGCGCGATACTCCATGATTTGCAATCCCACTCCACGACTGACCCTTCCACTTGCATCCAATACGGAAGCATCCACGCCGATCCCGTCGTCACGGACTTCCAATTGCATTTGGTACTCGTTAGCCGATAATACAATGCGAATTTCTTTTGCTTTGCCGTGACGCTGCGCGTTGTTCACGGCTTCCTGAGCAATCCGATAGAGGTGAGTTGCGACGGTGTTGGTTGCGATTGCAATGCGATCGATGCAAACAAAATGGCAATTAATCTTATCTTCAACGGTCGTTGACTTGGCAAGTTCGGTCAGCGCCGATTGCAATCCCTCAGCATCAATCTGCACTGGCAAGATCCCATGCGATAGTGACTGAACATGCTGATTCGCTTCCTTCAGTCCCTGCACCAATTTCGACGCGTTGAGCATCAGCCGCGAAAGCTCCGCGTGCTCAAGCGTCAATTCTTGGCTATCGCCATTTAAATCCCGAACTTTTCGTTTAAAAAAGTCTTCGATGGTTCCTGCAATCAATGATAGTCCAGTCAGTTCTTGCTGAGTCCCGTCATGCAGTTCTTGCCCAATGCGACGCTGCTCGTCGGAGGCAATGCCCAGGATCTTTGATTGCAATTCTTTCCGTTGTGACACATCACGAATGACGACGATGAAGAGAGATAGGTGGGCGATGCGACTTACGGTCAAATCCGCGTCGAAAGATGAGCCGTCTAGACGCATCACCGATAGCTCTTGGTGGCTACCGTCGTAGTATTCCGACATTGGCAACCGCTGGAGCAACGACACAGCGCTCGCACGATTGGTATCGACAGGGTTCAGTAACGAAGAAATCGACTTGCCTACAACGTCTTCGCGAGGACAACCAAACAGTCTCTCCGTTGCGGGATTGAGGCTCGCGACGATTCCTTTTTCATCGACGGTCAAGAGCGCGTCGGCGGCGGAGTCCAGAATTGCCTCCAGGTGTTCCTTACTTTGCTTCAGCGATCTTTCCAGTGCGAGCCTGTCCGTAAGATCAACGAAAGTGATGACCACTCCGGCAATCTGGTCGCTATGCGATCGGTAAGGAAGGATGCGTCTGAGGTAAAGTCGAGAATTCTCTCCCTCGATTTCACATTGGCTCGGTTTGGATTCTTGAATCACTTTTTGACAGTCGCTCAGTAGGTGACCATCAATGAACCGGGTTGTAATGTCACTTAGAGGACGGCCAATGTCAGTGGATCGCAAGTTTAAGAGTTCAAGGGTGGGTGGCGTGAATCTCTGGACCAGCAAGTCTTTGTCCAAAAACAAGGTCGCAATCTCCGTGCTGGCGATCAGATTCAGGATATCGTTGTTGGCGACATCTAGTTCCGTCACTTTATCTAGCAGCTCCAAGTTCACTGTACTGAGTTCTTCGTTGAGCGATTGCAACTCCTCTTTCGATGTTTCGAGTTCTTCATTGGCAGATTGAAGTTCTTCATTCATCGACATGATCTCTTCGTTGGAGGTTTTGAGGTCATCATTGGCGTCCTCCAATTCCCCGATCACGCCTCCCAGTTCATCGCTGTTTGACTTGAGTTCGCGTTGCACTTGCTCCATATGGGAGGAATGCTTGTCGTCCGGTGATTCTGGCAAGAAAGCTTGACTGGATAAAGCTGCGATTCGAGGTTTGTCCGCGAAGCTAATTAGCAGCAATGTCTCCACCTCTTGGCGTGTCTTCAAAATGCGTACGTGAACTGTGCACGCAATCGAATCGTCGCCTCGTTTCATTTGAGCTTCGATTTCAGTTTCGACCTCTTCAGCGATGGATTTTTGACATGCGAACCGCAGCTTGGTACGCAGCCCCGGACGACACATGGCCAACAGGTTCTGGTTTGGCTCGCCCTGTGGAAACTCAAGGTAATTAACGAGCGGACCCGCGACGTAGAGGACTTCGTAGCGGCGATTGACCAATGCCGTGGCTGGTGCGTAGTTGCTGATAAGTGACTTTTCGACGAGTTCCTTGTATCCTTGGCGAGGCAAAATTGATGGTGAATGCTCCGTATTCGGTCTTTGCAAGCCGTTTGTCGCGACCAGAGGGAAGGGTATTCGGCTACGGCGACTCGATACGACCTTTTGAAAGATGCGCCATTTCTTGCAGATTGGATCGAAGAGGTCGTCGGCACGGGCAATTGATTCCGATGGACCCAATACGAGCAAGCCATGATCCGCGAGTGCAAAATGGAAAAGCGAGATGACTCTTTGTTGCATCTCCGGTTCCAAATAGATCATCAGATTACGGCAGGATATTAAGTCAATTTTTGAGAACGGCGCGTCCCTGATGACGTTCTGGCGGGAAAAGACGACCGAATCACTCAGTTGCTTGCCGCTTTGATATTGTGCGTCAACGGTTTTGACGAAGAACCGATTCAATCGCTCTGGTGAAACATCGCTCGCGATGCTCGACGGATAGATTCCCACCCGAGCGATGGCGATTGCGGCTTCGTCGACATCGCTGGCGAAAACTTGAATTCGCTTCGTCGGAGACGACTCTTTAAGGTCCGCATCGTTTCGCTCGGTGAGACATTCGATCAGGAGCATCGCCAGCGAGTATGCTTCTTCACCGGTGGCACAGCCTGGTACCCAAACGCGAAAGGGAAATCGCACCTCATCGCGGACCGCAAGCTCGGGACGCAATTTATTTGACAGAGCTTCATAGACCTCAGGGTCGCGAAAGAAAGCGGTAACGCTAATGAGCAAGTCACGGTACAGCGCGTTGGCCTCCTTGGGATCTTCCGAAAGACGCTCGGCATACTGTTCCAATTGATCCAAGTGATGCAAGCCCATGCGGCGTTGGATTCGACGCAACATCATGTTCTTGCGGTAGCCACCAAAATCGTATCGTGAATGTATGCGAAGTTGTTCCAGAATGGCGTCCAGGTGCGCGTCCTCGGCCGGTGTTTCGAACTCCATCGGCTGGGCAGTGTTGATATACGGTTGCCGCATGTACCGCATCAAGGTCGCGGGCATCTCCGCAGGCGGCAATACATAGTCGGCCAGTCCCTCACTAATAATGCTCGACGGCATGCTATCGAACTCGGCAGTCGCCGGTTGCTGCGCGATGGCCATACCACCGGCGAGCTTGATATCCCGAATTCCTAAGGTGCCGTGGCTGCCGGTTCCTGATAACACGATGCCGATCGAACGTTCGCCCTGATCTTTCGCCAGGGATCGCAAAAAAAAATCGATGGCGGTTTCGCGTCCCTGAGGCGTCGGTGA
>JBBQRC010000160.1:0-9021 GCA_038215215.1 Pirellulales bacterium | reverse complement strand
AAATGTCGAGTACCTGCCCCGCACAGCCCGCCAGCGGCTTCCGCAAACCCGCCAGTTCAATAAACAAAAAACGCTGCTGAAAGGCAAAATACTCGTGCAGCAACCGATATCCTTGAAAGGATTTAGGTCCCGTTCGTAGTAACGCTTGATCATCGTCAAACCCCATCGGCAAAATCGGTTGATCGAGAACTCGAACACTGGTTCCCTCATTTCCCTCCCACGAAACGATCACCCCCATCGCATCCGCAAAGAGTTGTTCGTAAAGCATCAAGGTCCGCGAATCGCGACCGCGCAAATAGATCGGCAATCGTTCGAGAGGAATCGCTGAAAACTTGGCTCCTCCGGAGACCGTTAAACGCAGACGCAACAATGCTTTGGCATCTTGGAAACGATTTGGCAATTGACGAGCTACCGTCTCGCGACTGGTGTATTGGGCTTCGGAAATACTGATCGGCCACAAGGTAACATCCTGCGATGTTCGATACTCGCATGCTGTTTGGTCACCTGGCCCCATTTGACCGCGCAAGGCGGTGCCCCGCTCAAGTTTGAAGCCGCCAACTAGACTGCCTTCCTCCGGGTCGGGCTCAAATTGGACAATCGCCATCGAGGGTGTGGGCGAAAGATAATCGGGATAGATCATTTCGAGTAAATGATCGGTGAATTTCGGAAACTCCGCATCGAGCTTCAAATGGACCCGCGCAGCCATGAAGGCAAAGCCCTCAAGAAGGCGTTCGACATAGGGATCAGCACACTCGAATCCATCCAACCCCAGCCGCCCCGCGATCTTTGGAAACTCTTTGGCAAACTCGCCCCCCATCTCGCGAATGTAAATCAATTCGCGATTGTAGAATTCCAATAGGAGAGGGTCCATTTCAAGCTTCCACTGCAATCAAAGGATCGATGTTCCGAGCTGCCCAAGCCTGCCTATTGTATATCCAGGCGACCTACGCCAAACCCGCTGCGCCGTTAATCTACGCCTAATCTACGCCCGTCGCGGATTTTTCCCCATTACTGTTGGGCTTCCGCAATGGTCACTTTGCCGGTCTCTAAATCCAGCTCCGTACGCAGATACAATCGTAGGGGCACTGGCTGCGCCCAAAGTTCGCCGTTGATTTCAAACTGCAGCGTCTTGCGACTCATCAACTCGGTAGAGTAGACCGCCTTCACTTCCAACTTGTCCCTCAGTAGCCGCGGCTCAAAATAACTGATGGCAGCTTGCACGGCCCGCTCCAGTTTCTTCAGATCCAAACCGGACGCAGTTATACCAGCCAGAGCGGGTATACCATAGTTGACAACCGACTGGCTAACCGCTGGAAAGCCGGAAAGATCTTGCGCCGATTCAAAGCTTTCAGTATTAAGTAGCCAAGCCAAATCGCGCAGCACGCACTCGCGGAGCCTTTGCAGACTAATAATTCGTGTCTCGCGCGATTCTTGTAATTCTGTCGGTCTATCGTCGATCAAACGATCCAGCAAGGATGGCTGCAGTTTTTCTTTTTGCGTTAGTTCGGCCATCCCAATCCATTATTCCGTTTGAAATTCAATTCTCGATATAGAAGTCAACGGGTATTCGTCCATGTTGGTCGTAAACAGTCGCTGGCCGGCACCGACAAAGGTTCCCGACGCCACTTCCGTCCAAGTGGTCTTCCAGCCTAACTGAATATGGTTGTCGTCCGAACTTTCGCTCCCTGCGTAACGCGATGGTACAAAGCCGACTGCTTCACCACCGTTCATCCACTCCCATCGCGCTGGCAGCCAAACCATGTCGCGCAGGTCAACTGCTTTATCGAGCAGCATAATGCGAATGCGATGAAAGGGAATCCAAAAATATCTGCCGTGAACGATTGCCTCCAGAAACGGGCCAATTCGTGAATCCGCATCGGCAATCCATTCGAAATCAATGTCCCTTGGCTCGTCACTTGCCGCGGCCGTTATTTTTTGCTCTCCGGGGGGATGCAGACGTAGTTTTCCAACCGTCGTAGGCGCCTGCTCCAGTGCCTGCGCGCGCAAGGCCGCTCCTTCTTGATGGGCTCCACGACAATCGAGCTTTAAAGCCTCCAGTATCATCGCCATCCATGGCTCGGGTTCACCAAATAACAGCGGCGCACGCTTACCCTTGAATACCGTTGCCCGCAACGCTTCGCAACTCAACGCCTCCTGGTAGGTCTCTGCTAGCGAAACGGATGCTGCGCTTAACTCACGCACCACGTTTAACTGAGTGAGCGCTTTGTCCCACTGCCCCAACACGCTAAGCAATTGAAAGAGGAAAATCCTGTGCTTCGGCTCAGATGGATTATCCCTGACCTCCCCCTGAAGTTGCTTCAGCGCTGTAGGCAAGTCGCCATTTTTGAGTGATTGGGTAGATGACATCAACAGACCTTTTCCTTCGCGGCGACTTTGCGACCGTATTAAAAAACCGAGGCGACATCCGTCACATTTTGTCCGCACTCAGATAACTACTCATCCTTCTTCAGTTTATCTGGGGTCCACTCCTTATTAGCTTGCTGGTCCCAGCCCAAAGGGCCGTGACTCACAAAGCTGTACGCCAAATCGTTTGAACCCGCCTTCTTTTCCTCATTCAGGGCGCGATACTTCATCGCTGCGCGATTGAACCAAAATTTGAGGTCCTCCGTGGGCCGCTCATCACCGCTGGCATCTATGCCCCATTCTGTGATGATAGCGTTCTCAATTCGAATCTTGAGATAGGCTGACACGGCAAGATCGGGCTTGCCAGGAAGCTGGCGATTCTGGAGCAAGTGTATGTCAATGCAAACCGGGCGAGACGCATTCGCATTGGTTCGGCCCTTCATGGCAAAGTGCATTAAGTAAACAGTGGCCGCATCGATCGTCTTGTTGATCGACAATTCTTGTTCTTCAGGCCGCTCCTCTTCAATGTCCTTGGCATTGTTATCTGCTTTCACCTTGCGACCGACTCCAAAACCGATCGTTTCGGCAACAAACCAATTCTCATAGCCTTTGATTTTGACGTCCCCCATGACATTGTCGACTCTGACCAAAATCATCGACCCATCCTCCCAATAAAGGTTCAAGCCCTCGAAAATGCTCGTTTACCGCTCTTCCCGCTAGCCCAACGTCGTGCGCTGCAGACATCTGCGGGACCCGATCCTCAACACCCCTGAATTTTCGCTATTCCAATTTGAATGCTCACAACCGCGAAATGCCAGTTTCTGACGAAACTGGCATTCGTTTGTAGGATCTATACCAAGTGCTACCGAAAAGGTGAGTAACGTACCCGCCGCCGGCCCTGCCACGCACGTTAGCCCTTGATACCACCATTCTTGCCAACCAATTCAGCCTTGGATGGCAGAGGAGCTTCGGCCCAAGGCTTTGCTTTAACCTGATCCCAGCGGCAATCGTGACCTGGCTTGAAAGTCTTGCCGTCCTCAGTCGGGAAGTAAATAAAGGCAATCTTGTTAAACCACAACGCCACATCTTCGGTCGGGCGATCATCACCGTCACCAGATACCGTCCAGCTCTTGATGAACACGTTATCTAACTTGAATGCCAAATAAACCGCATTGTAGGTTTCGTTGTTGTCAAGCGTAATTGCTTCCAAAAACTTGATGTCGGCTGTTTTGCAGGAAGAACCGCTAATCGCCTTCCGAGCAAGGTAGGCGGAGGAAGTATCCATACTTTTCGAGACTGAACATTCCTGAATTTCACCAACCCCAATATTGATATCGGAGGTACCGCCCTTCGCACTGTCCAATAGTTCGCGCTCAACACCAAAGCTGAAACTATCGGCGGTAAAATAGTCCTTGAACCCCGGAATCATGCAGTCGCCTTGACAACCATCAACTTTAACCAAAATCATTTTCGCTCTCCTCTAGTTACACCCAAGAAACTTTCAAACTCAATCACGATCATGAACACTATTCCCCATCACTATTCATTAACTCGACGCCTTGCAGTCGAAGCATCTAGAGCTAAACCCAAATCCTAGACTCTTGGACTCGAGGTTCGCTACCAGTGTTCCCATTAACCTGTAGGTAGACGCGAGGTCAAACGCAACGAAACCGTTAAGCCTTCAAGTTGATAATGCGGCTTCAAGAAGAACTTCGACTTGTAATAGCCCGGATTGCTCGGATCTTCCTCTACCACGACTTTGGCTTCTGCCAACGGTCGCCGAGCCTTATCTTCCTGGGTGGCAGCAGCAGGATTCGGTTCCACGTACTGATTAATCCACTGCTGCAACCAACTTTCCAGCGTGTTCTTGTCCTGCGAACTTCCAACCTTGTCACGCACCATGCATTTTAAGTAGTGCGCGAACCGAGTGGTGGCAAACAAATATGGCAACCGCGCGGCCAGCTGCGCATTGGCACTTGCATCCGGATCATCGTACTCGACTGGCTTCTGCAAAGACTGAGCACCAATGAAGGCCGCAAAGTCGCTGTTCTTCTTGTGTATCAAAGGCATGAAACCGTTCTTGGCCAGTTCCGCTTCGCGACGGTCACCAATCGCAATCTCCGTCGGGCACTTCATGTCCACGCCACCATCCTCGGTGGGGAAACTGTGCGTGGGCAAGCCTTCGACCGCCCCGCCGGATTCGATGCCGCGAATCGATGTACACCATCCAAATTCTTTGAATGACCGGGTGATGTTAGTGGCCATGGCGTAGGCCGCGTTGGCCCAACAATACTTCGAGTGATCGCCACCCTCCGTCGTCTCCTCAAAGTCGAAATCTTCCACCGGATCGGTCTTCGAGCCATAGGGCAAGCGAGCCAAATAACGGGGCATGCACAGTCCCAAGTAGCGCGCATCCTCCGACTCCCGCAACGACCGCCACGCCGCATACTCGGGCGTACCAAAGACCTTGGTCAAGTCGCGACGATCGTTGAGCTCCTGCCACGTTTCCAACTGCAACACACTTGGCGATGCTCCCGTGATCATGGGCGCGTGAGCGGCGGCGCACACCTGCGCCATCTCGGTCAACAAGGCCACGTCCGGAGGGCTGTGATCGAAGTGGTAATCGGCTACTAAACAGCCAAACGGTTCGCCACCAAATTGCCCATACTCCTCTTCGTAAACCTTCTTGAAGATCGGACTTTGGTCCCAGGCGGTCCCCTTGAACTTCTTCATCGTCTTGCCAAGCTCAGACTTGGAGATGTTCAACACCCTAATCTTCAGCGTCTCGTCGGTCTCGGTGTTATTGACCAAATAATGCAAGCCCCGCCAAGCACCTTCCAACTGCTGAAATTCCTCGTGGTGCAGGATCAAGTTGACTTGTTCCGTCAGCTTCTTATCGATCGATGCGATGATGGCCGTGATTGAGGCCAAGGCGTCGTTAGAAACCACATTGGCATCCGCCAACGCCTGCTCAGCCAGCGTCCTGACCGCCGACTCAATGGCGCTGCGCGCATCATCCGACTGCGGGCGAAATTCTTTCTTTAGCAAAGCGGAAAAATCAGCTTCAGCAAACTCGGTCGAACCGAGAGACGTTTGAGATTGTCGTTCCATACTTGGCATACCCCTGAGCATCTGCAAAAAAACAACTGGTGACTGGTGTTAGAATTTCATCTACGGCTTACAAATCGTTCAGCAGCGCATCCAAGTCATCATCATCGCCGCTGGTCTCCGTGGGCGGCACTACCTGCTCCGGTGCAACTACAGGTGCAACCGCAGCCGGTGCTACCACAGGTGCAACTGGGGCTCGTGTTACAACTGGGGCTACTGGAGCCGGTGCACTGGCTTTGGCGCCGCTGCTGGCCTCGGGGTTGGGTACAGACGCCAAAGTCCGCAGCAGCGTTGGATCTTTGAGAATATTGCCAATCAACTCCTCCGCCCCCGACTTGCCATCCATGTAAGTCAGCAAGTTGGCCAACTGCGTCCGCGTTTCCAGCAGCTTCCGCAACGGTTCGACTTTGCGAGCGACGGCGGCTGGAGAGAAATCCTCCATGCTCTCAAACGTCACGTCACACATCAAATTGCCGTCCCCTGTCAGGGTATTAGGCACGGAAAAGGCCACGCGAGGCTTCATCGATTTGAGCCGATCGTCAAAATTATCGACATCAATTTCCAACAGCTTGCGGTCCCCAACGGCTGGTAGCTTCTCAGTCGGATTGCCAGACAAATCGCTCAAGACACCCATCACAAAGGGAATCTGAATTGTCTTCTGCGCGCCATAGACTTCAACGTCGTACTCAATTTGAACTCGTGGAGAGCGATTCCGCGCGATGAATTTCTGCGCGCTTTGCTTGGCCATTTCGTCGTCCTTTGTTTTGCTTTAAAGTTGATAGTTAGCAGCCGATGGGCCAGCTATGTTGGTGGCAATTTGTTCAGCCCAGTATGGTTCGATCTTTACAAGTGTGGCTCATTCTAATCAACGGTATCCCGACTATTCCTGATCCTGACTGTTCGTGCATGTGGCGGTCATTCTAGTAGCTGTCAGGTGCAGGTGCTACACGTGGAGCAGCATTTACGTCAGGCTCCGACTCCGTCCCTGAGCTGTATTGCTCGACGGAGTCCTCCTCAACACTTTGGCCGATAATCAACTCCGCTTGCGGCAGCCCATCGGGCGAAAGATCTCGCAAAATCTCCATGAAACTGAGCTTTGATAATCGCAACGCACGCCTGAGCAACATCGGCAAGGGACTACTCGGTTCGTACCGTTCAAACCAACGAACAATCTTGTCCAAAGCTTCGAGTGCGTCCTCGCGACGACCTATGGCAAAGGAGCCTGCACCCATCACCACCACACGTTCGGGGGTATTGGCAGTCGCTGTGATTAGGGAGTTCGCGGCGGCCGCTTCCCCGCTCGCGACCGCTGCCACGACGGGCTCCGGTGGCTCCAGCGACTTCAGTTGGTCCAGCCAAGTTTTGTAGTGCTTGCCGATCCCCTTGAGCTCTTTCGTCAACGGCTCCAAATTCGGACCCGTCGCGTAACCCAAACGCTCACCAAAGGTCTTGTCGACTACAGCCACCGCTTGCAAGCAGTCGTCGACTGCTGACTGCAATTCCCGCAACTCTTTGACGTCACACGATTGCACCGCCGCATCAATCTTCTTCTGTGTCGGCGGCTCTGTCATGCCGCGGGGAGCCGGTATTTCACCGCGTGCGATCGCTACGTCGATCAACGTAAAGCGTCCGACCGCACGACTTAACAGGATCGGAGTCTCTCGCAGTTGCCGAATCAAACCACCCGTTTTACTCAGCGACATCAAGGCATTGATGCGAATTGTAGGATCGTCGTCGTCGTCCGCATCCAACTGCGGAAAAACGCTCTCCCAAAACTTTTCCGTAAATCCAGCGACCAACATTAGTCCATCGCGAAATCCACGAATGCCCTCCAACACCAACTTGGCTTCTGAAAAACAAGAAGCGACCCGTAAGTCCTTGGAACGACTCAGCAAACTTTGGCAAGCGTCCAGCACCGCACCCCAATCTGGCGGTTGAGCTTCGATGTGGGTCGAACCAAATTCCTGGTCTGGAGTCCCCAGAGCCGCTTGTTCCATGCGAGCAAAATCGGGATCGTACTCCAAGTCGCTACCCGAAGGTGCAGCTTCGCTGAGCGGTTCGAAGTAGGCTTCCAGATCGTGATTCATGACTCAACCCCAAGACTTGTAGCTCGTCGTGTAATGTTATCGTATCATCCTATCTCTTCGTTCGGCGTGCTATCGGCGACTGCACGGCTGTTTGACTTCGAACAATTGCAAACTGGTTGTTAATTTAAATAGATCGGGTTAAATGAATCGACGGTAAGGATTATTGCGGGGGCAGGGTAGGAGCGGTTTTAGCGCGACACCGGCCGGCGAAAGTGAATGCACTGAAGCGAGGGTAAAGCCTTAACCGCCTAAAAGAAAGTAACGGTCGTGCGCCGCGCCGGGTGCTGACAAAGTGTCGTGATCGGTGTCGAAGTCTAGGCGCTGGCGACAAGTTGTCCGGGGGGCGCGAGGGGGACAGCTTGCGTGTAGTTTCTTGGCAGGATTACTCGGAACGTGCTGCCGGTACCTAACTGGCTAGAAAGACGCACTTCACCGCCAAGTAGTTTGCACAGTTCGCGGACGATGGAGAGCCCAAGTCCGGTACCGGAGTATTGCCGCGTCAGTCCGCTACCTTGTACGACGGAGTTACTCTGGCGGAACTTTTCGAAGATCACTTCAAAGTCAGATTCTGGGATGCCCACTCCCGTGTCGGCAACCGTTAAATGGAACAAGTCTTCTCCGATGCAGCCGACGGCAACTGTAATGATGCCACCGTCAGGCGTGAACTTGATGGAGTTGGAGAGCAGGTTGGTCAAAATTTGCTGTAGCTTGGCTTGATCCTGGAAGATGAGCGGAAGCGTAGCATCGATTTCAACACGCAGGTCCATGTTCTTTTCTTCGATCAGGCTGCGCAACATGTCGCACTGGGCGCCGGCCACATGTCCGAGGTCGAAGGTGGTGGGGCTGACATTCATTTTGCCAGCCTCAACTTTGGCTAGGTCGAGAATATCATTGATCATTTCGAGAAGCATGCGGCCACTTTTTTGGATGTTGGACGCATAACGCTTCTGCTTGTCAGTCAGTGAATTGATGTCGTAGAGCACGTCGCTGAACCCGATGATACTGTTCAGAGGAGTTCGCAGTTCATGGCTCATGTTAGCCAAGAAGTCGCTTTTGAGTCGATTGGCTTCGTAGAGGTAGAGGTTAGCGCGGGCGAGTTCATCGACTTTCACATCCAATTGACGGTTCAGTTGCTGCAACTTGTCTTGGCTTTCCGTTAAGTGCCGGAGCATGCGGTTGAATGCATCCGCCAGCTCGCTGAATTCATCACCGGTATCGATAGAAGCCCGCAAATCGTATTTACCGCGGCTAATTTCATCGCTCACGTTGCGCAAGTGTCTGAGAGGGCGGATAACGAGTTTACGCAAAATGAAGTGCAGAATGAGAATGGAAAAGGCCAGTGTCACCATCGCTACCGTAATCATCACCGCCATGACTTTAGTCGACCAAACTTGGCCGTGCGCGTAGGGCATCATGACCTTGAGTGCGCGAAATGGCACCGGCGCAAATTCGGCTTTGATGC
>JBBQRC010000159.1:0-9086 GCA_038215215.1 Pirellulales bacterium | reverse complement strand
TGTAGGGCTTCTGTTTGTCTTCTTTGTCGATCAACTCATGCAGCTTGATACGAATCGTATCCCAAGCTACATCTTCGCCGTCTTCGCTCCGGGTACCACCGACGAAGAACCGCTTTAATGGAAATATGCCGCGCGGCGTTTGAATCCACTTGTCATCCACTGCGCGGCTGATCGTCGTTACATGAACTTTGACGACATCGGCCACCTGTTGCATCTTCAGCGGTTCAATGAACTCAGGCCCGTCGTCCAGGAATCGCTTCTGATGTTCGACGATGGATTGGGCCACTTTCAAAACCGTATTACGACGCTGCTGAATCGCTTCAATGAGCCAATTTGCAGATTCGATCTTGCGTCGGATGAACTCGCGCTCTTCCTGCGTCGCGTTGGGATCGGCCAATCGCTTACGGTAGTATTCGCTGATTCGGAGTGACGGGAGGCGATCGTCTTCAAGCCGCACTACGTAGTTGCCTGTGCTATCGGCTTCCACCACGACATCCGGCGTCACAATGGGCACATAGGCTTCTAGGAAAGCTGCACCGGGTTTGGGGTTCAGGTGATGAAACTCATGCTTGGCGAGCTGGATTTGTTCAATTGAGATCCCCGTCTTCTTTTCGATGAGGGGTAAGCGGTTCTCGGCCAGATCCTCCAAGTGCTTGTCGATAATTAGCTTCAGCTCCTCGTACATTTTAATGTCTGGGCTGAGTTGATTGAGCAAGCATTCACGGAGGTCACGCGCAGCGATACCCGGCGGGTCGAGCGACTGCACAATCGCCAGGGCCTCTTCGGCCCGCTGCAGATCTTCGGCGGAATGACCGACTGGCAACAAGTCTCGCAAGCTGCTCTTGAAGTAGCCACCGTTGCGCGCGTCAAGCGTCGACACGATCCGTTCGGCAATCTGTTCGTGATCCGAGTCAATTTCCAGTTCAGCCAATTGATGGATCAGGAAGTCATTCAGCGATTCAGGGCGCTCCAGCGCGTTGGCCATCAAGTCATGCTGACGATCCTGGGCCTCTTGAGTGCGGTTGCTAGACGTCCGAAAGTCATCAAAGCTTTCGGGCATGTCGTTGTCCATGTTGGCCAACCGCTCGAAATCTTCGGTGTTCGACTGGTCGTCCTTAACGACAAGCTCTTTTTCACCTTCCGTGGGGCGATTAGGATCTTCTTCCTCTTCCTGTTCATCGGGCAGGTTGGGGTCAACGTCCTGCACCTCCAGCATTGGATTTTCCGAGAGCTCCTGCTCCACGCGCTCCTGCAGGGCCAAGATAGGCAACTGCAGAATCTCCATCGATTGGATCATTTTCGGAGCCAATTTCTGCGTCTGCAGTTGGCGCGTTTCCATACCGAATGATAGTCGCATCGTAACACCTTATCGTTAGGCCGAGCGGGCTAAAACGATCGTATTGTGCTTTGACCATGCCCCAGTTGTTCAACGGTGACAGGCAATTTCCCGCTCACTATTAAGTGTAACATTTTAAGGGCAATAAAGCGTTCCTCGAAGCGGAAATGGAACATAATTTGCTAGCGAATCAGCAATGGTAGCGAATCACGCGTCAACCCGGCCACGACTAATGAGTGTGCGAGTGGGGCTCCACTTGGCTTTGAGGTCGGTTGGCGTTCAATTCGGCGCCCTTACTGGGCTTTCGGGGATAAGCTCAAAGCAAAGTAAGCGACGGTTGCCACGGACATAAAGCAGTCCGTGGCTGAGCACGGGGGCGGCCCAACAGGGATAATCGATCAGCGGTTGGTTGTCTTTGGCGTCCTTCATTTCATTCAGTTCCACCCGAGCTACCACGTCCAGCTTTGTCTCGTTGGCGCGCATCAGCTCCAATCGGCCATATTCACCAAGCACGACGAGGCAGCCGTCGACCAGCAACACGCTAGAGCGTTCATGACGTCGGTCGGACCATCTCAGTTCGCCGTCGCTAATGCGGATACAGCGAAAGTCACTGTCGGGTTGATTGCGACCGCTACTGCCGAAGAGGAAATCCCCCGCCAACACCGGTGTCGACCAGTGTGCTCGAAAGGCATGTTGTCGTAGTGGTCCCGAATCTCGCCATACAACCGTCGGTTGCTGATCCTTTACCTCCAGCAGCGCACTGCCGATTTCATACGCCTCCGAGAGCAGGATCTTGTCCCCTAGCGTGATTGGCGATGCCGCATTGACGCTCTCCAGCGACGAGGCTCGCCACGGAAAATTAAATAACTCTTGGCCGGTGGCTGGATCCCAAGCCAGCAAGCCACCGCGCAAGAAGGCGAGAGCTGTGGGCTTGCCTGCGATGTCGCGGACAGCCAGCGACGAGTAACTCGCCAATTCATCACCCAGCCGGTAGGCTTCTCGGCCCGTCGCTTTATCAAAAGCGACGATGGCGGTGCCGTTGGGTTTGACGCCGCCGAGTTGCCCGGCGGGCAAGCGGCGCGAGGCTTCAGGACTGCCACCGATCATGACCAATAGCAAATTATCAAAAGCGTAGGGTGTGCTGGCGATACCAAAAAAGTTTTGCACTACCCCGTAGTCAGCTAACGTATCTTTCTGCCAGACGGTTTTTCCATCGCTCAAGCGGCAGCAGGTCAACTGTCCCGCGACGCCGTAGGTGTAGACCAAGTCATCGCTGACCACAGGGCTACATCTTGGGCCGTTGTTGTATCCGTACATGTCCTCGTAATCGACTTGAGATTCTCGACGCCACAGCTCTTGGCCTGTTTCTGCGTTGCAGCAAGTCAGTCGTTCCGCTTGGCCGAAGCGGTCAAATTGCAGCAGCCTACCTGCCACCAGCGTGGGACCACCGTAGCTGATCCCCAACGGCATGCTCCAGAGGAGCGGTGGATGTGGCTTCCAAAGTTGCGGATCAACTCCGGTCTCCGTTGATGTGCCGTCGCCACGCGGGCCTAGAAAAGCAGGCCAATCTTCACCTGTCCGACGCGTCCAAAGGTTTTCGGCAGGCTCGTTGACAGCCGCGGCTACGCTGGTCTCCTGTCCAGGGGAAAGGCTGGGCCTCTCATCAGCCGCAGTTGGCTGAGCGGGTGCGGAACAACCGCAACATAAAACAGCGGCTAACGTCACACTGAAGCGAGAGATTATTGACTTCGACATTTGGCACTCTTCTCATTTTCAATTAAAACCAACTAGCATAACAGCTTAAGCAACTTGGTTTCCATCGTCCGCATCGCTGGGGTAAAATTGCACCCGTCGAGTTTCGCTGCTACCCAAAAATCTCTCATAAAGCTTTCCAACATGACCAGATACATTCCCCCGCTGATCTTACCACTTTGGCTCCTGCTTGCGGGACTAGGATTAGCGGCTGATCGGCCGAATGTGCTATTCATCGCCATCGATGATCAAAACGACTGGGTGGGAGCCTTTGGTGGCCACCCCCTGGCAAAGACGCCGAATTTGGACGCACTGGCGAGCCGTGGCGCCGCCCTGTTGAACGCGCATTGCCAAGCGCCGCTGTGTAATCCCTCACGTACCAGTTTGCTGCTAGGGCTGCGGCCAACAACCACCGGCGTCTACGGGCTGGCACCCTGGTTTCGCACCTTGCCGCAGTGGCAAGATCGAGTCACCCTGCCGCAGCATTTTAAGGCGCACGGCTATCGCACGCTAACCACAGGAAAAATCTTTCATGGAGGTGCTGGTGGGCCAAAGCAAAGGCTAAACGAATTTGACGTGTGGGGACCTGATGGTGGCATTGGAGTCAAGCCAGAGCAGAAGCTAATCCCCGCCACGCCGATGGGCAATCATCCACTGATGGACTGGGGTGTTTTCCCGCATCGCGATGAGGACAAAGGAGACTATAAAATTGCGAGCTGGGCAGTGGAGCAGATCAAGTCCGCACCCAAGGATCAGCCTTTCTTTCTTGCCACAGGCTTTTTTTTACCACACGTGCCGTGTTACGCAACGCAATCTTGGTTCGATCTTTATCCAGATGACGATAGCGTCTTGCCGAAGATTCGGACCGATGATCGGGCTGATACTCCACGCTTCTCCTGGTACCTCCATTGGGAGCTACCTGAACCGCGATTGAAGTGGGTCCAAGAAAATGACCAGTGGCGCAACCTGGTGCGCTCCTACTTGGCCTGCACCAGTTTTGTTGACGCTCAGGTGGGACGTCTGCTGACCGCCCTGGAAGACGCGGGGCTAGCCGAAAACACCATTGTCGTGGTCTGGGGTGACCACGGCTGGCATCTGGGCGAAAAGGCGATTACCGGCAAGAACACGCTGTGGGAACGGGGGACACGTGTGCCGCTGATTTTTGCTGGGCCCGGAATCACCGCGGGGGGACGTTGTATTCAGCCTGCAGAGTTGCTCGACATTTATCCCACGCTCATCGAGCTTTGTGGACTTAGCCCGCGTGACGATTTGGAAGGTCTGAGCTTGGTGCCGCAACTACGCGATGCCACTACGCTGCGCGAGCGACCGGCGACCACCTCGCACAATCAAGGGAACCATGGCATTCGCAGTCACCGCTGGCGTTACATCCACTATGCAGACGAAAGTGAAGAACTTTATGACCTACTGCACGATCCGCAAGAATGGACTAACGTGGCGAGTAGACCTGAACATGGGGCTGTTATGGAAGAACACCGTCGCTGGCTGCCCAAAATCGACCGCCCGCCAGCCGCAGGAAGTGCACACCGCGTACTAACGTATGACCGGGCTACCGACGAAGCGATATGGGAAGGGAAAACCGTTCATCGAACGGATCCCATTCCAGAATAAGCCCACTCACGAGCGGGCTTGTGTGGATTATCTACCGCAGTCCGCTGGAACTGCGGTAGAAAATAAACGCGCTGCCGGCGCCTAAGTGCAGTTTGCAATCGGGCGCTGTCTGGCGCTGCAGCGACAATCAACGGGCCATTTCACCGAAGTGGGCACCGTTTAGATTACCAGCGGTCACGTCCGCCGCCACCACCACCACCGCCACCGCCACCACTACGTCCACCGCCGCCGCCGCCGCTACGTCCGCCGCCGCCGCCGCCGCCGTAACCACCACCACCGCCTGAGCGCTCTTCACGAGGCTTGGCTTCGTTAACCTGTAGGCTTCGCCCATCATTGTCACGGCCATTGAGGCCATTGATTGCGGCAGTAGCTTCTTGCTCGCTCGACATTTCAACGAAACCAAAGCCCTTGCTACGGCCGGTTTCGCGATCTTCGATCACTTGCGCGCTCACGACGTTTCCGAACTCCGAGAACAACTGCTCGAGCTGTGCGGATCGCACGTTGTAGCTGAGGTTGCCGCAATACAATTTCTTACCCATTACCAAACTCCAGAACCATCCCGTCTTGCTTGACGAATCAACAGGGTACCGGGACTGAATCGCCCTGCTGACACTTTCGGAGTATTTCCCCAAACCGGCGAAACACTCGAATACTCTTTTATATTGTAAAAACGTTGCTTTACGCGTCGTAATTAGTTGAGAACTAAATCGCCGGCTGGGCGCTGACCAGGCCTACGGCGACGAATTGACTTGGTACGACTGCTAGCCGCAGCTCCCTGTGTCGGCTTGGCTTGACCTGTGGCCTGCGCCGCCGGGCGGGATGCTTGTTGACTTGTCGCTTGAGTGTAACCGCGCGTCCGATTGCCGCCACGCGTATTTCGTGAATGACCGCGACTTGACTGAGGCTCTTCCCCCGACCGCGCCAATTTCGCACTGCTCAAGGCAGTTAAGGTCAGTTCTTTATGATCCGTATTGACGGTGATGGCTGCATTCAACAAGCGTTCGATGCGTTGCAAATAACTGCGATCGTCGGGGGCACAAAATGAAACCGCAATTCCGGTCGCCTCGGCACGCCCAGTGCGACCGATACGGTGTACGTAGATCTCTGGGACCGTTGGCAGATCATAATTGATGACGTGAGAAATTCCGTTCACGTCGATCCCACGCGCTGCGATGTCCGTGGCCACGAGAATGGGTGGACGATCAGATTTAAACTGCTCCAAGTGCCGCGTCCGCGCGTTCTGACTCTTATTTCCATGGATCGCTACAGCATCAAAACCACTTTTACACAGCACTTTCACCAATTTGTCGGCGCCATGCTTAGTCCGTGCAAAGACAATCGAACGGGTGTCTGCACAGCTTTGTAAGTAAGTTGTCAGCAGTGTTGGCTTGTTTTGGGCCGTGACGTGAAACACCGAGTGCTCGACCTGAGTCGAAGCGCTCGAGACTTTGGCCACTTCCAAATACTTGGGTTCACGCAACCACTGGCGTGCCTGCTCACGGATTTCAGTTGGCATGGTCGCCGAAAACATAAGCGTTTGTCGGTCTAGCGGAACTTTGGCCACGATACGACGCAAATCGGGCAAAAATCCCATGTCGAACATCTGATCAGCTTCGTCAAGGATCAAAATCTCCACTTTGGAGAGATCGACGTAACGCTGATTCATCAGGTCGAGCAGTCGGCCAGGAGTGGCAACCAAGATATCAACGCCACGCTGCAGGGCTCGCACCTGAGGGCTTTGGCTTACGCCTCCATGCACTACCGCTACACTCAGTCGGGAAAATTTACCGTACGTCAGAAAGCTTTGTTCAATCTGTGCAGCCAATTCACGTGTGGGCGCAATCACCAAAGCGCGAACGGTGCTGTTCTGCTGACGAATGGGAGCAGGTCGAGTCGATGAGCCGACCGCACGACTGCTGGTTTTCAGCGTTTTCCGCTGAGTTTCAGGTTGAAAGGCGGAGTCAGGAGCCAGTCGCTGTAAGGTTGGTAACGCGAAGGCAGCCGTTTTTCCGGTTCCGGTTTGCGCACAGCCCATGAGGTCGTGTCCATCAAGGAGCAGCGGAATGGCTTGCTCTTGAATGGGGGTCGCAGTGTGGTAATCCGCGGCGCTCAGTGCCCGCAGCAAGGACTGATTCAGTCCCAGGTCTTCAAAATTATTCAAGCAAAAATTCTCTCAAGAAGGCCCCAATTTAAGGGCCAGTGTGCCTGCAACGGCAGCGATCAACTAAAACGCTCTATTCCCGTGGATGCAGTTGTGTGTGTGTTTATGACCGAAGTCATCCATTTGCGGTGCAGGAAGGATTTGCCAAGAGTCACTGAATCGATGGCAATCGATCATGGGGTGCAAACACATCCATCGCAGTCGCAAGCTAGAAATCGGGGCATAGATCATTTCGTTGCTAACGTGCCCGGGAGCTCATTAAAGCGAAGCTAAGATCCAGCGAAAGCAGAATTTCGTCTGTTAAGCGGTGGCTGATTGTTTTGGAGTCTAGCAGCTTTGGGACGCAGCGTCAAACTGCATTTGGCGATTTATTCCACATTCTTCCAGACTTCTTTAAGCGGCGGCTCCGGTCCGCTCCAAGCAGCACAATTGCTGATCCCGTCAATTGCCCTGCAGCGTCCGCCGTTCGAGATCGCTCGCCTTCGCCTCTGCAAACGTAACGAAGCGATCTTGGGTGTCGTCCCACAGTTTCAATCGCAAGCAACCTAAGATATCGCGAAGGCGGAGCGATGTCCGCGTCGGTGATTGCAGGGCGACCAGCCCTTTCATCGCCTCCGGTAAGCGATAGAAAGGGATTTTTGCATTGAGGTGATGCACATGATGATAGCCAATATTGCCAGTCAGCCAGTGCATAACCCGCCCCATCTCCAAGAAACTCGAGGATTGTAGGGCTGCTTGTGTGTACGTCCATTGTTCGCTGCGGCGGATCTTCGCCCCCGGAAAATTATGTTGCGCATAGAACAAGTAAGCTCCGACGGTAGTCGCGATCCAGGTTGGTATCAGGAACATCAGCGCCGTCGTGAACCAGTCCGACAACAAAACACAACTGGCGATAAATCCAAAGTGGACTCCTAGAGCCAGCAGCGCATCCCAATGCCGCTTGATATCGAAGAACAACGGTCGCAAACTCATTCCGAGCATAAAAACTGTAAAATAGCCGAGCACTATGACCAGCGGATTGCGTGACAAACGATATTCAAATTGCTCCAGCCAAGTCGCAGTGCGGTACGCGGTGGTAGTGAGGATTGGAAAGGAACCTATGCTGGCACCAAACATCTTCGAATTGTTATGGTGATGGTGATCGTGTGTGCGTCGCCATACGCTCGGAGGGGTGAGCATGAGATAGCCGTAGAACGCCATGATCCAACCGGCAAACCATGAGTTTTTCAGATAAGACTGATGTTGGAAGTCGTGATACAGGATAAAGAAACGAACCAGCGTGAGTCCTGTCAGCAGGCTACCGAAAACGCGCAGCCAAGTCATACTCCCCAGCGCTGCCACGGTGGCAAAGACGATCAACGCCGTCGAGGTTGAAATAAAGTGCCACCAACTCAGTCCCCGTTTTTCGCTAGCAAATTGGCGACTAGCGATCAGAAGCTCGCGATCCAAATCGCGATCCATATTCTGGGTGATGGCGGCGGCTAAGCTGGCAGGCGCATCCGTGGCTTGAGCATTGGGCTCAGTTAAAGTTGCGGTCAAAGCGGTTGTATTCCTGTTATGGTATCCACGGCACGCTAGGAACTCATGGTGAGCTGGTCTCAAGAATGGTTCGGAGCCGACCGCACGAGAACTAAGTTATTGCCCCGTTAATTGCCATCAGCAGGGCGAAGGGATTTGCGAAAACTGTATCGCAGTGGTCAACTTCAGCTTGCAACCCGCCTTCAATCGCCCTCGGTTGCAATGCTTACCACTTCGTTGCTAACTGAAAACCAAGTGTGATCCACCAAGCCCACGACCATAGGGACGCTGAGGACCATCTCCGAAGACAGTTGTTCAATTGATTTGGGACCTGAGTTGTAAATGAGGTCCCAGATATTCGCGCGTAGCTGTTCGTGTTCTTCGGCGGACATGATTTTCGTCTGATATTGAAGAAAAGTGCTGTAGATGAACGCGAACATCTCGGCAGGTGGTTAGCTATCCCGCAGCGATACGAATTCACATCCACGGAGAGCCTACCCTGCCCACTGGGTCCAGGTCAACGGCTAAACGACCCTTCTGGCGGCTAAACGTAGGCTTTCGCGCGTTTCGATGCGTTGTCTCGGTGCGTTAGGAGCTTACCGGTGCTGAGGCTGTACAGCATCGGCCCGCAGCTTGCGACTTGAGACCGCTCCGGCTCGTCTACCCCCAGCCAGCTGCAGGGTTAGTTTC
>JBBQRC010000158.1:0-9127 GCA_038215215.1 Pirellulales bacterium | reverse complement strand
TTCTTCTCCGACGAAGCAGGCAGCCATTACCGCACGCCATTCTCTTCGTTTCTTTTGCGAATTTCTTGCCGCAAGCGGCAATAATCGCGGAAAAATCGCGAAACTAGATAACGTGGCATGCATTCCTCACTCCTTTTCATCCGGCGTTTCAGAATTCCCGTTTGTGCCGATAGGCCTCCATCGGTCATAATGAACCGGCCGCCGCGTCCCCCGCATTCCTAACTTACTCGAGCCCATTATGATCAATCGTCGCTCAGGGATCAAAACGCTGCTGATGCTGACCGTTTTGACTGGCGGCTTGACGGTAGTGGGAGCGACTCTCCGCGGTCGGCCGGTGATTCGCGCGCCGCAAGATAGTCGCGCTGCGTATCGCGCGGCAGACTTCCAAACGACGCTGGCCAGTCTCAATTCAAATCTAGCGACCATGGCACAAGAGGCAGAGTTGGCCACCGCGCCGCCAGCCGAGTCGCTTACCGTTGTCCGCCGAGTTGCTTTGGCGTTGATCGGCAGTGGAGCGTCTTTTGAGGAAATCCGTGCGATTCAGGCAGTGCCGGAATCCGACAGAGTGCGCTGGTGGACGTCGCGTCTGCTCGAAGATCCACGTTGGTCAGACTACTTCGCGCAGCGCCTGTCGCGTGGCTTTGTGGGGACCGCCAATGGCCCGTTCCTGCTGTTTCGCAAACGCAAGTTTAACGCGTGGCTGTCGGAGCAGTTGGCTGAGGACGTGGGTTACAACCAAATCGTGCACGCCATGATCAGCGCCGAAGGCTTGTGGACTGATACTCCGCAAGTCAACTTTGTCACCGCCACCATGGATGAAGCCAACAAAGGACGCGGCGATCCTGTGCGCCTTGCCGGTCGAACCTCGCGCGCCTTTCTGGCGCAACGCATCGATTGCCTCCAGTGCCACGACGACTTTGTTGACAAGTTGAATTTTGGCAGCCTCGAGGAGCCCACTCCGGGGATTCAAGAGCATTTCCATTCACTGGCTGCATTTTATGCGGGGGCCTCTGCAAAAAATCCGTTCCAGGGAATCGTCGAGGACTCACAAAAATACCGCTTCGAATTTCTTGGCGAAACCGGTCAACGTGAAGTGACTCCGCAGGTACCCTTTCGCCCCGACTTGCTGCCGACGGACGGCAAGCCACGCCAGCGTCTCGCCGACTGGGTGACGCACGCGGAAAATCGGGCCTTCGCACGGGCCGCTGTCAATCGTGTGTGGGCACTCATGTTCTCCAAGCCTTTGGTCGAGCCGGTAGACGATATCCCCATCGACACACCGGTTCCCGCTGCACTTGACCTGCTAGCCGACGACTTTGTCGCGCACGGCTTTAGCCTCAAGCGACTGATCCGCCTTATCGTCGAATGCGACGCGTTCCAGCGGGACAGTCGAGCTGACTTCGAAGTCCTCGATCAACACGAAAAGTGTTGGGCAGTATTCCCTATTTCCCAATTGCGACCCGAGCAAGTGGCGGGGAGTCTATTTCAAGCCTGCACACTGACTGCCTTGGACTCGACCAGCTCCATTTTCAGCCAGCTCAAAGTCTTCGGCGACACCCAAGATTTCCTGAAGCGGTTTGGTGATCGCGGTGAAGACGATTTCGACGCTGATGCGGTCACCATCGCTCAGCGTTTGGTCATGATGAACGGCAACTTGATAACCGAGCGCACCAAGGTCGATTTGGTTGCCAACGCGGCCACGCGAATCGCGACCATGGTCCGCGATAACCCGGCCGCCGTCGAAACAACCTTTTTAGCAGTACTCAACCGCCAGCCATCCGCCAGCGAGTTGGTCCAGTTTACAGAGTATCTGAACGACAAAAATGGTAACGGGCGATCGCGGGCGGTAAGCGACTTGTATTGGGCAATGATGAATTCGACTGAATTCTCATGGAACCACTAATCTTCAGCCGATTGTCCGCTTGATAGCGGGCGATCGGATCGCATTGAAACAACACGGGCTGGGTCAACGACTCGGCTATTACAAGAGCAAACATGCACAACTACGCCAACTCCGACTCACCCGCCTGTACAGGCTTCAAACGACTGAACCGACGCTCGTTCGCGCATGTCAGCTCCCTGGGGGCCGGTTCTCTGTGGTTGACTCAGTTAGCCGAGCGCCTCGCCAAGGCCGACGAAAAGAAGCAGCCTCCCAAATCGCTGTTGATGATTTGGCTGCAGGGTGGCCCCAGTCAGCTCGACACATTTGACCCACACGTGGGTACGAAAATCGGAGGGGATGTCAAATCAGTCTCGACGGCCATCAAAGGAATTGAGATCGCCGAGACACTTGCCGCCACCGCGAACCAATTGCAACACGCTTGCTTGGTTCGTTCGATGATCAGCAAAGAAGGGGACCACGAGCGCGCCACCTATCATTTGAAGACGGGTTGGCGACCAGAACCGACGGTAGTCCATCCAGCCATCGGCTCTGTGCTCTGTTATCAATCAGCCAACAACATTGAAATCCCGCGGCACGTTTCGATCCTACCTTCACAATGGCCAGCCCGTGGCGGCTTCCTCGGTCCCAGCTACGACGCGTTTCAAATTGGTGACCCGGCCGAGCCAATTCCGAATCTGACATCACGCGTAAGTGACGGCCAACTTAAAAATAGACTCGGGCCGCTGCTCGACACTTTGGAGAGTGAATTTCAACGCGGCAGACTATCGAACCTCGATCGCGAGCGAACCGTCCATCGTATCGCCACGGAGCGCGCCGTGACCATGATGAACAGTGAACAACTGACTGCCTTCGACATAAAAGCTGAAGGAGAAACGACGCTGAAACAATTCGGTGACACTTCCTTTGGTCGTGGTTGCCTAGCCGCCATCCGTCTATTGGCCGCCGGGGTGCGTTGCGTCGAAGTCGAACTGACCGGTTGGGATTCGCATATCAACAATCACAACCTGCAAGCCTCCAACGCTAAGGTCCTCGATGCGGCCTTGGCAGCCACGTTGAGTGAACTATCGAAACGTGGATTGCTCGATAACACAGTCGTTTTCTGTGGTGGAGAATTTGGACGTACGCCGCGCGGTAATCCTGCCGAAGGCCGCGATCATTGGCCCCATGGCTTCAGCGTCTTACTAGCCGGCGGCGGTTTCCGGCGGGGCCACGTGCATGGTGCCACCGCCGCCGACGTGGACGACAAGGCCAACGATCCCACCAGCTATGTCGCGGATCCCGTTACCGTCCCGGATTTACACGCGACCCTGCTGCACGCTCTCGGCGTCAACTTCCAAGAGGAAATGATCACTCCCATCGGCCGGCCCATGAAATGGAGCGACGGTAAACTCGTACCTCAATTATTAAGCTGAGAACTTTCGCAGCGTGGCCAGGTGTTGTGGGCCCTGCATCGTCGCCAGTTGTCATGCGCCGGGTGTCACGCGCCGGTAGTGGCGTTTAGATGATGATCGATGTACGCTGTAGATCGGTCCAGCTAGAACTGCCGCAGGTCGATCCAAGGTGGGCTGATGCTGCGGCCTGCCCGGCAGCGAGTTCGCCTGTCCCTCTCCGATCAAATTGATGCTAATGTCGAGGTTGCTATGCGTCCTGCTATGCTGATTCTCCTGGCTTTACTCGCAGTGCTTTGGCTTCAATCTGCCTCCGTAGCGCAAAAGTCGGCGACGGCCCCCGGTTCACTGGATGCTAAGAATACACAGGTAGAATCGCACCACGATGTGGCTGGCGCTCCTGACTACACGCCGTTCGCAATTTATGAACAAACGGCTCCGCGGCCGAGCGACGTTGATCCCACGCCAACAACTTTGCCGTTGGTGTTGAAACCCGCTGACCACATTGCCCTGATCGGCAACACCTTATTTGAACGCTCGCAGGATTACGGATTCTTTGAAGCTTATCTGCACGCGCGATTTCCCACGCATCATCTTCAAGTGCGCACGTTGGCTTGGTCGGCCGACGCCATTGACCTGCAACCACGTCCTGCCAACTTTGCCGACACCGAGCAGCATTTGACGCACGAGAAGGCAGATGTGATTTTTGCCGCCTACGGCTTCAATGAGTCCTTCGCTGGCGAATCAGGCATAGCTGACTTTCGCAAGCAACTCGGCAGCTTCGTAACTCATTTGAAAAGCAAAAGTTACAACGGTGTCTCCGCGCCTCGCATTGTGTTGCTATCCCCGATCGCCAACGAAAACATCGCCACGGTCCAGGCCGGCACGCTTAATAATGAGCGACTGGAGAAATATGTGGCCGTCATGCGCGAAGTGGCGGCAGAACAACAGGTGGGCTTTGTCGATGTTTTTACTCCCCTTGAGCCCGAGATGGATCAGCCCGAAACCACGCTTACCGTTAACGGTATTCACCTCAACGAGTTTGGGGATCGCAGCTTTGCTCAGGCTTTATTCCGCGGCACGTTTAACGAACCACCTCCGCCCATTAGTGAAGGTCTCCGCCAAACAGTCGTCGACAAGAATCGCCAATACTTCCGCCGCTTTCGTCCGCTCAATACATTCTATTACACCGGAGGACGCAATAAGGACTACGGCTACCTCGACTTCCTGCCCGCCATGCGCAATTTCGACATCATGGTGGCCAATCGCGACCAACGCATTTGGGAACTTGCTCAGAACAAGTCGGTGCCACCTCAGGTGGACGACTCCAACGTCCCGCCTTTGCCAAAGGCGATAGAAGGTCGCGGCGCGAATGAGTGGTTGTCAGCGGCCGATGAGCAGCAGGCATTTAAAGTGGATCCGCGCTTTGAAGTGAATTTATTCGCCGGTGAAGAGCAGTTTCCCGATATCGCAGCACCCATTCAGATGCGTTGGGATGGACGCGGCCGCTTGTGGGTCAGTTGCTCGACAACCTATCCGCATGTTTACCCAGGTAACGAACCCAACGACAAACTGGTTATTTTGGAGGACAGTGATGGTGACGGCCGCGCTGACAAATCGACCGTCTTCGCCGAGGACTTGCATATTCCCTTGTCTTTTGAGTTGGGGGATGGCGGCGTTTACATTTCCGAAGCCCCTAAGCTAACCTTCCTGCAGGACACCGACGGAGACGACAAAGCAGATGTGCGGCGGACGATCCTGTCGGGATTCGGCACCGAAGACTCCCATCACGCACTCCATGATTTCACTTGGACACCTGATGGCGATTTGCTGTTTCGGGAATCGATCTTCCATCATTCCCAAATCGAAACGCCCTACGGGCCGGTGCGTCAGCAGAATAGCGGTTGGTTTCGCTACTCACCCCGCTCCGAACGTTTGATCTCTTTTGGCACCTACGCGAGCACGAACCCGTGGGGGGTGACCTTCGATGATTGGGGCCAGCACATGGCCAGTCATCCGATTTACGCGGCCGCCTTTCACTCACTCGACCCGGCTTACCCCCAGCAACATCCGAATCCAAAAGACTTGCAGGCCTACTCGGGGACCTGTGGTCAAGAGTTTGTCGACTTCGCGACCTTTCCTGATGAACTGCGAAATGGGTTTATCAAAGTCCGCTATAAACCCACCAATCGCGTAGAGATCCATCGTTGGAAGGAAGGTCCCTTTGGTTACGAAGAAGAGTACGTCAGCGACCTGCTCTTTTCTACCAATTTGAGTTTCATCCCGGTTGATTTGCAGTTTGGTCCGCGCGGCGATCTGTACGTTTGCGATTGGTACAACCCAGTCAAAGGACATGCTCAGTATTCGCTACGTGACGAACGCCGCGATCGTCACTCGGGGCGGATCTGGCGGATCACCACCAAGGGCCAGCCGACTCAAGAGCCGCAGCCAATCGCTGGCGCTACAATTCCCGATCTCCTAGAACTTCTCAAGCGCCCCGAGTCTCGCGTTCGCTATTGGGCAAAGCGTGAATTGAGAGATCGCGATGCCAAAGAAGTTCGCCGCGAACTGGACGCGTGGGTGCAGCGGTTGGATGCGGCCGATCCTCGCTTTCGACATCATCAATTAGAGGGCCTGTGGACCTACCGCGTCATCGGTGATGCGGATCTGGCGTATACAGCTCATCCACTGGCGTCGCCGGCATTGTCCGAGGCTCCAATACCATCGGCCACTGCGCTGCGGCTTCTGCGATCCTTGATTTCGTGTGATGAACACCATGCGCGAGCTGCGGCCACGCAGCAACTCCGCTACTGGCACCCCTACATGTCCGACGCGGTCGCTCTACTTCGACAATCCGCCAACGATCCTAGCGGCATTGTCCGAATGGAAGCCGCAATTGCCGCTACCTACATCGCCAGTAAGCCCGCTTTTGAAGCGTTGCTTGAAGTGCTCAAGCATCCACGCGATGGGCACCTCAGCTACGCGATTGCCTGTGCCTTGGGCTCACATACCATCAAGCCCTATTGGGAGCAGGATGCAAGTTATGGAGTTGCGCCGCTGCTTAAACAGTTGCAACGGTCATCGGCAATCACCGAACCTCGGGCCAAAGGTGCGGATGCCCAGTTCGACCAGCAAACCGACCTGAAAGTGGTCAAGATCAGCTGCGTTCCCGAACGGATGTTGTTCAGTGTCGATCAATTTGCGGTGAAGTCAGGGCAGGCCGTAAAGCTGGTATTTATCAACCCCGATGCAACGGATCACAACTTGGTCATCGTCAAACCTGGCGCGCTGGCGGAGGTGGGAATGGCCGCCAATGAAATGGCCCGCGATCCACTCAACGCCAATTCCGATTTCATCCCGCCCCAGAAAAAAGCGTTGATCGTCCAGGCGTCCCCGATGATTGGACCGACGCGGAACTCCAATATCAGCGTCTTGCGATTCAACGCCCCCAGCGAACCAGGGGTGTATCCCTTCGTGTGCACCTTTCCAGGGCACTGGGTCGTCATGAACGGCGTCATGGTCGTCGCTGATGATCTCGTTGATGTCGAACGCATGTTGGCCGCTAGCCAGCCGCAGGTGATTCGCCAGTGGAAGATGCTGGACTTCAACGATTGGCAACCCACGGCGGAGCAGGCAAACGAAGAGACCTTGGTAGCCGGTATGCAAGCCTTCGTCAAAGCCCGCTGCAATCAGTGCCACATCGTGGCGGGACACGGTGTCAATTTAGGACCCGATTTGGTGGACTCCGTTAAGAAACTCCGCGGATTGGAATTACTGCAACAGATCTTGGAACCTTCCAGCAAGATTCATGAGAAGTATCAAACGCAAAAATTCTTGACCGCCGATGGGTTGGTCGTTGCAGGAGTCGTCGTCGCGGAGACCGCAGAGGTCTATCAGGTCGTCACGAATTTGCTCACACCCACGACGCTGACGACGATCAAGAAAGTAGATATCGAGCAAAAAACTCCGTCGCTAATTTCAGCTATGCCGGAAGGATTAGTCAACGTTTTGACCCGCCAAGAAATTCTCGATCTAGTCCGTTTTCTTGAAGCCGGTGAAAATCTTCCGGCTCACCTGCAACATCGCCACACGCCCGGCACCAAGCACCAGCACTAGCGCCAGGTGTTGTATTGGCAATATCACATTTCGTCCAACTCGATTGCCCAGCCACAGCATGGCGGCACAACGTTAGCCCCGTGCCATTCCTCCAAAGCCCTTTTGTTCTGTCGGTCAAATCGGAAAAAGTTCGTGTCAGCAGCTGTTATTTCGCCCCCGCAGAATAGCCATCGTGTTTAGCGCGGTCGAGCTAAACTTATAATTTTTTGAGCCAGGGCAAGATTGCTTCCCGTGGAATGGCCAGTAAGTCAAGTGCGATCTCCGCTGGAATCGTGTGTCCTTTCGTAAGCCATGCGGCGGCGAAGGACCACACTGCGACCCATTCCATCCAAAATAGAAAATTCCAATCGTTTAGGCACTCCTTCAGTTCGCTTGGCAGCAAGAAGAGGTACGTCCCCATAGCGAGCATACTGAGCAGGATGACAATCCCACTTGTTCGATAAATTGCATTGCGTTCCCAAGGATGGGGTTCATCCTCGCCTGGGGCGCGCGTCGAGCGAGGGAAATGATAGAGCGAGTAGAAGGCGAGCGTCGAAAAGAAGATACCGCCGCTCAATGTATGCACGTAACCCACTACGGATTTTTGAACCAACGGATCGCTTCCCGCGTCGAGGGGGAAAAGAGCCACGCCAATGGCTGAGACGCAGCCAAGGTTTGCGGTCCAATTTTCTATCCAACCATAACCACGGTAGCACAGCAGAAATATCCCGATCGCGCACATCGTCCCCACGAACACATCCCGAAACGGCGTATGATAGTAGCTGCTCATGTTGTCTTGGATGCTGATTCCGAATAGAAAGCCTATTGGTCCCAATAAAAGCGGAAGCACTAAACCGCTAATTCCAATGGCCCGTCGAACCCCAAGATAGGACAATACAAGGTTGTTTTGCCGTTCTGTTGAACTCGGCTCCATCGATGTTCTCATACAAGCTTGACTGTGTAGTAATAAGATTTTTTTAACGAGCTACGCGTAGTACCAAGCGATTGCTGTGCCAGTGCTTTTCGGAACGTCAGTTGCACTGGTGTCGTCAAATGGCTTCCCCGAGCGTGCAGCAAGGAAATGGCAATGAATGAGTATGAGTTTGATTTCATTCGCATTTTCTTCGGCGACAAGCCACCTCTGTTTCTCGTGGAAGTCGCATTCCGTACATTGGTCATCTTTAGCTACACGCTCGTTTTGCTGCGCTGGATGGGTAAACGCGGCATGGGGCAACTGACACCGTTCGAGTTCGCAATCATCGTTGGTCTTGGTTCCGCTGTCGGCGATCCGATGTTTTACGACGATGTGCCGCTGGTTCACACAATGCTGGTCATCGCGATCATCGTTGGCTTACAACATTTCCTCAGCCGGATTACAGAAAAGAACGAGGCGATCGAATCCTGGGTAGAAGGCGAAGCGGTATGCTTGATTGAAAATGGTACCATCGACATAGCTATGCTTGAAGCTGAACGGCTGTCGCAATCCGAGCTTTTCGACGCACTCCGCACTGAAGGCATTGTCCATTTGGGCCAAGTGCGAGCAGCATTTCTGGAACGCTCTGGCAAAGTCAGCGTGATTAAGGCCACCCCATCTCGTCCGGGATTGTGCATTCTACCTAGCGAGACGCAGTCGCTGAAGGACGATCGTACCCAGGCAAGTGATTCGCAACTTTGCTGCGCAGAGTGCGGCAAAATCATGGAGCCGGATGCCGTTCAGCGAGCGTGTGAGCAATGTGGGAGC
>JBBQRC010000157.1:0-9131 GCA_038215215.1 Pirellulales bacterium | reverse complement strand
GTCGATCGTGTTTCTAATGCCGAATGATTCAATACCACTGAAAGATGGGAGCGTCGCCGGGTCGGATAGCGGGCTAAAGTTGAAATCGCTGAACCGCCACTAGACGTGCTCGAAGCAATGGTAACTTGCTCCAGTGGCCGACGCCGGAGCGTCGAACATTCGCCGTTTGCGTTTCCGTTAGGACTCCTGCTGCTTCGTCAACCGAACACAGATGAATCGACCGAACGCAGTTTCCGAGCGAAGAGGCGTCCCACTCTGATGTCATTTTGACTTCGTAAGTACGTTGAATTCAGGCCCTATATGAGCCGCTTTTCGCGGCTCAGGACGAACCGTCCTGGGTACCAAACGGCGTTCCATTTCGACGCGTCGGTCGCCCCAACCGAAGTAAGTTCTAGTTAGCTGTTAACTCGCACTAATTTGACGCGCCGGAGCCTCCCCGAGTGCAACACTCTTGGTAACAATAACTCTCTGCGCTCGAACTTCGGAAAGCGTCTCTGTTTGTTGAAGTAGCTTCGTAAACGCCTCGTTGCCAACGAATTGCACCACCAATGATCCCGACACTTACAACGATGATGGTGAATATCGAGAACAAAGCAGCGCAGTCCAAGCCGCCTGCTTCTGGAATGGACCTACGGATTGGCGATCACTTCTTCACGAACGGCAATACCATGCAGCCCGCTTTTCGAATGAGTGGGCATTCGAAAATGATGACGAGTTCGGAGTCTACGTATCCAAGGGCGATCTTCGAATCGCCGAGCAGGCCAGCCCCATCACCTACGCGAGCAGCGGCGACCCGCCGATCCTGTTGATGACCGGCTTTTGTGACGCCGTAGTCCCGCCGTATCAACATCACGCGCTTTACGTGCGGCTCCGTAATGTTGGCGTCGACGCGCAGATCAGAATGATCGCTGGTGGTGGGCATTTCGGCCCCGCCATGATTAACGCTCAGACACGCACTATGACCAGGGACACAGCACTATTGCGCAAGCACTCAAAAGCAACAGGAATTGCCCGGAAGATGACTCGGGACAGAGCAGTTTTGTTGAGCGATCTTGCACAGTTGCAAGTGACTATGTGCGGTGTCCCACTGCGTGAACGCTTGAGGCCGCTAAGCTGGTTTATGAAGTGCTTAAAAGAACCGCTGTCGAGGATCGTCAACCAAGCTGAGGATTGCTTGCAAAGAACTACCGAAGCCGTAGCTTGAATTTTACCTTATCTGTTTGAATCGCGGTTTTCCTTGGCTGAAAATGAAAGCTTTCGGAACTCGGAGGGCGTTACGCCGGTAGCGGAATGGAAAGTTCGAGTGAAAGCGCTTTGATCAAAGAACCCGCAAGCTAACGGGGACTGGAGCGCGGGGACACAGCGAAATCCTGACGACCTGGTATTTACGGCGGAGACGCGCTGCGACATTAAACGAGCAAAGCGTGGACATTTGCGAGGGATCTTCCGTAGAGTTCGGTAACGCGACAATTGAAGGGCCATTCCGCGCGGAGTGTAATCACCTCGCCAAAGAATCAGCCGAACATGTTGACGCGTGACGCACGACGCAACTGCGTGTGGTGGTGCTGGTTGTCGAAGACGTCGTGGCTGTAGAAGAAACGGTGAACCGATGGCTGCAGACGCTCGGGCCAACCAAGAGCTTGCGGGCACGCTGCCGGTTTTTGTAGCGGGGCGAGCCCCGGCGATTGCGAGGGGAATCGATCACATGGGGCTGACCGGCGACGATACAAAATAACCTTCCGAAATCACGGACCAGCTCTGTCCGTTTCTCCGCACGGATCCCGAGCCTACGGAAGACCGGCTCGGCGCTCGCTGGCGTCCAGCCGCACTGATCGCAGCGAATCTGCCTCGCGGTCCAGTCCAGTAACTCAACTTCGCCTGCCACAACCATCGGTCAAAAGCCTTTGTTGCGCACTCGATGTCCAGTCGTGTGGTCACAAGGTCCCAGCCCATCACGCAGCTCGTCGATCAATAGCGGAGCAGAAGCAGTGTCTGACCGTACGATTCAGGACTTGAATGATCGCAATTTATTTGGCAGCAAAAACTTCGGCCCTGGCGATTCTTGACGTCGCTCAACTCCTCTAATTCGGAACTGCCATCTACAAATAGCGAGCTCGATTCGGGAGTTCTAAATTTTGTTGCGGAAATTTTCCAATTTCCCCGGGGGTTCGATCAGCCTCAACGGCAGCGTACCGTTAGACCGACGTGCTGATCACGCGGTGTCCCCGGTCCGGTCTATCCGCTCCCCGACAAGCTCTTGTCCCTATTGGCTGTGTCCCCGCTCCTCGACGTGTCCTCGCGCATGAACAAGCTCTCCCTCCCATGAAGAAGTTGCTGTGTCCCCAAGCATGCCCAAGCACTTCCCCGGTTGCTGGGACTCGCATATCCCGGAGGTGTTTCCCTTCATTACTTTTTCGACTGCGGCAATGAAACCAGAACCAAAATAGCAGGCGTGTCAAAGGGCAAAAGGGGCCTCTTTAGCGTTAAAGACCCCTTTAATTTTCTGCGAGGTTCCACTGTCTAAAAACTTCAACCAGGACTGCGCGTCGGTTGTTCTGCCAAGTGCGGCGTACACCAAATCGAGTGCGGACATAAAACCATTCCTTGGGGGCGCTAAACGCCTTCGATCAGCAACAATCGCTCAACTCGATGTAGTTGTATTCGTAATCGTATTTGCCCAATCGTAGCCCGATGTTGCGGGCGGCAAGGGTCGCATTTCATCCTCGTACAGTTTAACCGTTTCCTCGACGATCTGGCAGAGCTCGGCAAAGACCGCTTTTTCATCATCCCCATGGCATCCACCATAAAAGAGGCCGGGACAACTGCCGACGAAGCACTGATCTTCGTCGGACCATTCGACCAACTTGACATATCTTGCGGCGGCATTCATGACCTTGATTCCTCGATTGCTTTGGTAACGGTCCGCTCCTGATACTTCTTCGCATCGTCGCCAGCTTTTCCCGAAATGGTAACCGGTTTCGAGACTTTTGGATGGGCAAAGTTCCGATGACTCCCCTTTCCTCCGCGATTCTCGAATCCTGCGGCCTCCAAATCAGCAATGAGTTCTCGGATCTTCCGTGGCAGAATAGGCTCCTTTGCGACAGTAGCGATGCTTCAATTGTAGTCGCTGCGCAGCCCAACACCCAGCCATCCGGGCGCAAGGGTTGTCATTCCGGCGGTCGTCCCTACTCGCAGTGTCTTCGGCCTCCAATTCTTTCCGCGTTGCCGTTGTCGTGGCACCCAGTCTTCCCAAGACATCGTAAGCATACGAAAATGAGCGCGGGGACACAGCAAAACCTGACGACCGGATATTTCCGTCGGGGACGCTCTGCGAAACTAAACCAGCAAAGCGTGGACATTTGCGGGAGAATTTTCCACTCCACATAAAACGAGCTCGATGCGGGAGTCTTGAATTGTGTTGGGTAAGTTTTCCAGTTTTTTCGGGACGCTCTCACACCCAGTGAAAACAGACCGGTCCGTTCGCTGTGTCACCGCTCCGTTCAAAAATGAATTGCATTCAAGCAAAAAAGACCGTTTGGAGGCGAACTTATTCAAGCAGGCTGAGGACGATCCAATTCTGGCGTCGCTCGATGCCAAGTTCCTTGTTTAACTTTGAAAGCGTGGGCTGACTGGAAAAATAGCTTGCCAACCACTGAGGGGCAATGCTCAAAAGCTGCGTTACCGTAGGGCGATCCCATGTATTATTATCGTCGAGCCTTATCCGCAATTCGATAGACTCACCGAGGGGAATACGATCAACCAATTCCGACTCGACGGATTGAGTTTGCGATTGCGATAACGCGCCGATTTCGACAGAGTCGTTGAAGCTGCGAACTGTAAGTTTCTCACCCGTGACCGCAAGGTGTTTTAGAATCGATAAACTGCTTGCTAACTTCTGATTCAACAGGCGGATGCGTTCATCAAATTCCGCGTCAATTCGCTGACGTAATTCTTGTGCGGTCAATTCGGAAGTGATTGCTACCACCTGATCATGACTCGCCGCTGCCCGTTTCCTTGCGATGCGACAAACGAGCTGACCTCTAAGACCAGGTAGCGTGCTTCCGATTCCCGTTATGGTCAATTCGGTTTTTGTGCAGACTGTGGCCGGGTCTGTCGTAAAATAACGGCCGTTAAACATCGTATGCTTATAAGCCGTGTAGTTTGTGACAGCCCGCGCTTGGATAATAGCTGGGCCATTACTGCCGCACGTTTCTGAAATCACATCGCCAGCAATTGAGCAGCCAAACTCCGCACCCTTCGAATTCTCAATTAATTCGCACGTTACTGTACCCCGACAGTTTGCGGTGCCGCGTGATAGCGTGCCCAGCACCTCGCGCTGGATAGGAGCCGTATTCTCAAAGTCGCGGTTAACCGATTTCGCAATCAAAGACCTAGGAATCCGCAGCAACACAGAAAGATTCTCATTCGAGCTGGTGGTTGGCGGGTTGATGGTATTGAGGCCCCGAAGGAGCGATTGGTCCTGGCTATAACCCGTCCTCGCAAATTGGAATATCACAAGCGCTAAGGCGGTTGAAACCGTGTTATTGGAGCAGAGTTTGTGCATAGTCATAAACCGCAAGTACATTTACCAAAAGTACGGCCAAGAACCCGCCGACGATGCATTCGCAATTTGTCTGAACCACAAGTCGTCACGTCGACCTATACCACCGTAATGTGCAGAAAAATCTGAGATTGGGCGGACCTCACTTCGAAACTAGCAGTGCGCAAAGAATTGCCCTCTTTTGAAAAAAAGGGCATGTTTGAAATCACTACTAGGTGGTTAACCAGAAGTGTACTACCAACGTTTGATGGTATAAGTCTCGCCGTTCAGTTCGATTTTATCCGCAAGAATCACGCTTTGATCTCGCATTTGAACCGGCACTCCCCAAACGACGATTTGCGTTTGCGGAGCAATTTTGACTTTCAGTTGATCGGCATTACCCAAGTCAATGAGTTGGTTACCATTATCAGACTTGACGACAACCATTGCATGCGAACCATTCTGAACCTCCGCCGACGTCGTATCCAAAACGATGCCGGTCATTTTGGGCGCACTACGTGCGATTACGACTTCGCTGCTTGAAAACTGGGCCGATTCGGCCATCATCACTTCTTTATCGCCAACCTGCATGATCGGACCGGAAGCAACGATGTCCTGACCGACTTCCGCTTTTGCGTTCAATGCGGTCGACGGACCCAAGTCGACAAGCGTCATTGGCTCTCTGTTTCCCTTGACGCGAACAACCGTATGCATCGTCCCATTCACTTTGGAAGATTTCGATGCGTCGATTTTACCGCTGACGGTATGTCGACGTGCATCATACAATCCGCTGTGGCTATTCGAATCGGCACTCTCTTTTTTAGCCTCGACGAACTCGTATTGATCGTACTCGTCGAATCGACCTTTGTTATCGCTGTCGCGGTAATTATAGAACTCGTCATATACGCCATCGTTATTGGTGTCATTGAAAATCTGCGCGGAAGAGTAAGCATTATTGGTCCCGGCAACGGTGGAGAAGTTGGCATAGGGGACCGAATAATAGTCGTAGAACCAACCGGATTGAGCATTCGCGGCCGCTGGATTTGCATAACCGAACCGAGCATTGGCAGCCGTGTTCGCGGGAGCATTGGTAGCGATGTCAGCTGCAACGTTGGCTGCGCGCTGAACTGGTCGCAATTCATACTTGTTTATCCATGGAGTAACTTGCTTCCAGGTATTGTCGGTGTAGTAGCCCGATCGATTGCCAAGTCGTTGCGCTTGGCGATCCGCTTGCCGCAGATTTCTGTCAAGCCGCCGCTCAACCTGGTTTTGCGCATGTACGAAGTTGGCTGAAGATCCAAATAAAGTAGCAACAGCTAATGTCGCAATCCAAGATTTTCTCATGATTCTTCCGTTCGACACTTTCCTTGAACAGACCAAAAACTTTATCGAGGCTAGAACGTCTAGCCAACAACAGTCTCTGTATCAACGCGTTGCAACCGGCTATCAAATAAAGCCGATCGCTTTTCCTCAAGGCAAGAATGCCAAGCAAAATGCAGTCCACAAAGCTCTCGCGTTTCAACTAAATCCGAGAAAACAATCGCAACCATCGAAAAGCCTAGCAAACACACGATTTTCACATAGGACAAATTCCTCCAACGTTATGGACTTCATGCGCATTGAGCCCCTGCAGAGGGATATTGAACAAAGGGATTTTTAACGGATTAGCATCCGGTTTGCTGGGAAATCAACCGCTGAGATCCTAAAGAGCGCACGCAGTCGTCAAAGAAGCCGCGTCGTTTGCAGGAAAACCGAAGTTTTAATGGTGTGGGAGTTCCACTGTGGCGTTGGCTGCGGAGACCCGAGACGAATCCGCCACTTCTTTCCAGTTAGTCCGAACCGCCGCTGCCATACGGGGTCGAACGAGTTATTTCGCCGCTTGCCAAAGAAGAAGTGGCGGCTCGTTGTTCAGCAGCCATGATCGCCCGTTAGTCGCTCCTCAGGGTGCCCGGGACGAAACTCAAATAAAAGTTTTCACTCAGACTAATCGCTCCATGCTGAATCGCATACGAGCCGGAGTTCTGGCGCTGCTCGCGCGTCAAGGCACCACCGGACTGATATAGTTGAGCGATGGGGATCCCGTCAGGGATCATTGCGCTCCGCGTCGATGGCTGATTGACTTTCACTCGCTGGCGCGTCGTGCTTGTATTCATAGCAAGCCCGCCGCGATCGTCGTTGACGCGACCCTTTACAAACGGCTTGCCGACGACGAAGGCCGACGGATCTATGGTTGCGTCCTATTCATGACGTGCACGATCGCGATTTCTTCGCACGTCAGAGTACATAGTCGGCGAACGCATTCCAGGCCGGCACGTTATTGGCTGGATTCCATGGACGCTTTTTAGCGGCCCGCAATTGGTCCGACCATCTTTGATCTGACTGCCTTCGTAGCGCCCCAGGTTGCTTGAGGAAGTTGAGATCCTTATCGGAAAGCAAGTGTTGGGGCACGCGAATTTCTCTTTTATCCGTGTCACGTAGTAACACATCCTCTGTGTTGTTTTGATTTTTTATCGTGCCGCCGAATTCAGCCACGGCCTTGTATGTCTTTCCGGCGTCGCGCCAGGTCCATGCTCGGCTGTTGACATCCCTAGGCAGGCGACTTTGCGCAATTATTAGGGCCGTTAGTTCCGCTGTTGTCCCAAATACGCTTGAAGAAATATCTGACGGCCACCCTTTGTTATCGACCTCAAGATGAATGCTGATGCCAGGCACGTTCAGCGTGACTGCAGCAATACCAAAAGAAACTTCTCGGCTACGGAAGAAGTCAAAGTTTGACGAGGAATCTTTCGACTCCCAACTCCAACTCTCTCCGGTGAATTTTCCACCCCTTAGTTGGAGAGTTTTAGGCGTGAGGATGCGATCCTTGCCGGCTGTCTCAGCAAGAATCCGTCCTCGCAGTGTCGAGATGCGAGTGCTTGGTTTCAAATTGGCGTCAAACAGCATGGACAACACGTCAACCGCGCCGATGCGATCGAGTTGGGGCTTCTGCTGCAACTCCAGCCGTATGTCAATCACCGGTTCAAGATTATGTTCGTGGAACGCAAATACCGTTTCTTTATTTCCGTAGGCGACCCAGCCGCCCATCACTAAAAATTGATCGACATCGTCATAGGCTGCTGCATCGATGAGAACACGAGCAAATTCCTGGTAATCCGGTTTACCATCGATCATCGAGGTAACATCAACTTCAATCCAGCGGCATGCGCGCTTATCGACTGTTTGAACTCCAAGCATGCGCGCCGTGGCTTTGATCGTCTCCCTGTGCTGCTGACCGAAACTAATTGTTCCGGTCCAAGAAATGGACTCAGGTTTCTGTGGTATCGTCGCTAAATCGAAGCGACGTCGATTGACGCTAGGTACTTCAATAAATTTACGTGACTGCAGGTCGTCGAGAATGCCAGCTAACTGCCCTGTGGTACGACCAGCATTCTTCATGACACACTTTGCCACTATTATCGGACTTTTTGCCTGTAACTCCACGATCCCAAAGGGATGGAATTCGTCACTCTCGCAGCGAGCTAAGCGGTATCCGTCAACTGTATCGGCCTCTCCCTGCTGACGCGAACTGGCGATATAGCAACGTTCCGTGGCACGTGCGTCCTTTACCGAATCGATCCACTCATTTCTAGGAGCATCACTGAGCCACGCGCGTGCCCGCCGAATCGCCGGTGCACTAGGTTCCATCGTTTCACCAAAAAAGAGCGTGATCACATCGTGCGTGCTCATGCGTTCTTTCGGCAGTGGGACTGAGTCGGCCAACAACGCTAACGAGTCGCGATCTGAATCGAAAGGCACCACGATCTCTGTACGTTCCGCAGGTTGATTGCGCTGCTCCATATATTTTTTGATATCCGAGCTTTTCGCCACCAACCAACCCTCACGAATACCCAGTTTTTGCTCGTTTTCCCAGAGCAAGGCATCTACTTTCAAGTATGCTGTTTCGGTATATCCCGCCTGAGTATCGGTAAACTCAATTTTCAACCACCTAGTGTTGGGATCGGATGTTTCCTCGTCCGCAAAGACTTGCAGGTGAAGTTCGAAAGGCATTCCCTTGGGGGGCGTTGCTTCATAGTCACTCCAGCCCTCGTGCCAGATTGTTCCATGATAGAGAACAAATGCTCCGGGATTTGCCAGATCGGGATATTGAAAGGGCTTAGTGATACTCGCAGCTACCTCTAGTGTCTGAGAACCAGTAAATATTTCCACGTGTTTTCCCTCTTGTTGAAGGGCCACTGGACCATCGTAGTGAAATTTATATTTCCCTGGCGGCATTTCCATCAACCCAGATCTCAACTCAAAGCGTCTACTTGCTTCGTTCACAAGAGCAACTTTGCCCATGGTAATATGTTGCAAGGCGAATTCGCTGACTGTATCAATCTGAACACTAGCCTGTTCGATTTTAGCAATAACGGGCGGTAGGTCTTGTGGTGCGGCAGTCGGCTCTTTGCCCTGAGGTACAAATGTCCAACCGATCCATGCCGCCACACCCACGAGTGCGACCGACTGCAGCCACTGTACAGAACGACGCGATATCCGAGGAATCTCGGTGGCTGGCGCAAGTGGGGGAGCAAGCGTGGTCTGTTGTTCCGTG
>JBBQRC010000156.1:0-9136 GCA_038215215.1 Pirellulales bacterium | reverse complement strand
CCGGATCGAAAGTCGCATTATCGCGTTTTGCCACGTGCAACAGCGAAGGATCTATACTGAATCGCATTTGCCGAGTTGATGCGCGAACGGCGGCAGGCAAGCGGGCCTCAGCCGTCAAATAGGAATCAAGTCGAGAAGTGCTGGTAGATTCGTCGTCCGTGTGCCCTAGCCGCTCGCGATGCTTAAGCATTAAATGGTGCAACTGCTGTAGGCCTCGCAACCTGGAGTTCTCCTCGTCCAGGGAGGCATTTTCGACAGCAGCCTGGGTTTTCAGGGCATTAAGCTCCATAAAAAACCAATCCTCGAGAGGATCCATCGGCGGCAGACTTTGAATCAAATGTTCGACATCATCTGCCAGTCGAGTAATTTGTTGTTGCAAACAAGCCCTATTCATACCAATGACATGCCCCGTTCATTACGCTTGATCAAGTTTTAATGTTCAATGGAATTTGCAGAGCTCAAGGATACGCCTAGGTCGAGTTGAGGATTTCTCGGTACCGCGAATTTCCAATGTGAGTTGAATAATGAAGGTTGGAATAGAGAAATACATCGTTTGATTAGTTAGTTCAGTGGCAGCTCTTGATAATCGGGCGTCTCCATCAGTGGTTCTCCGTTCCACATTCGCACCAAGCCGTTGCCATTGGCGGTCGCTAAGCGATGCCCGTCTGGACTAATGGCAATCCCAAAGACAGGGTCATTGTCGTCGGCAATGGTCAGTAGTTCGAGCCCGGTTTCAACTTCCCAAACCTTGGCTTGTCCGAATCCCTTCGTCCACCTGCCGCTACTCGATACGAGCCGAGTGCCGGCTGCATTGAAGGCCACCGACCAAACACTGCCAGTATGCCCCCGCAGTTCGTGCGCTAGACGCCAGTTCGAGGAATTCCAAAGTCTAATGCGGCCCGAGCTCGTCCCGGTGTCCGCGTACCTGCCCATTGCGGCCGCTAGGTAGCTTCCATCTGGGCTAAACGCCAGATCCCAAATTCCCCCGGCAAACTTTTCCGTTCGATGAAAGACTTGGCGACCCGTAGTTGTGTCCCACACAGTTAAATTGCAAGTTTCCGTCGAATCCTTAGCAAGCAGCTTGTTGTCAGCGCCCCTCATGTAGGCTGATGAATGCCAAGCGGAGCCTGCGGCCAGTAATTTACCGTCGGAACTTAAAGCGACGCTCGCAGCCATCCGTTGAACATCAAATCTGCGTAGAAGTTCGCCAGTACTGGCATCCCACAGATCTATCGAACCAGCCCCGAACGCGGCGGCCATCATTTGATCTTCATTTCCGAAGGCAACTTGCCCCAGATTGAATCGGCCGGCTTGCGAAACGTCTTGTAGCGTTACGATCGCTTGCCCCGTGGCCACGTCAATCAATTCGTTCCTGCTTGGGCCGAAGACTAGCCCAGGATGCCTTGAAATTGTCCAGCGATACAAGCTCTTTGCTCGCGGCTCGATTGTCGCTACTTTGCGATCGGAATGAGTTTCCCAGATCTCTCCTCCGTCACTAATCAGGCGGTCATCATCAATAAATGCGACCCAGTAGGCTTTACGCCCGCTAAGTACCGTTCGTACTTCCTGCCCAGGAATGGACCAAATCGAGATTTTGCCCCCCTCTGTCCCTGCGAAGAGACGACTACTATCTCGAGCAAAGGCCAGTGATCGAACCGTATCGCCCGCATGATAGGTGCAGATAGGCTCCTTTTTCGCCGTGTCCCAAATGACAACAGATTGATCGTCCCAGGAAGCTGCGACTAGTTTTCCATCGGGGCTAATCGCTATACTCCGGACGACACCCGATACTCGCTCGGTCCAGATTGCCGTGCCAGAAATGACGTCCCAAACATGAACAAAACTCTCCTTGCGGCTTTTGGTGACAAGGCCGAATGCAAGCCATTGTCCGCTAGAATCGACAGACAAGTTTGTGCTGGCATCCTGGGATTTAGGTAGCACGTTTGAGGCTGGATCAGCCAGTGGTTGGATATTCAATTGATCGACGCTTCCAAAAATCAGTGAATCGACCTTTTTCAGGTATGCCAAACTATCGATTCCTTGGGCATGGTTCGATTCATTCACTTTAGTCCGAAGTTTGGTATCCCAGGTGATGAGTGTGCCAGAAAGATCTGCGCTGTAGATCTGAGCTTCATCCGGCCCATAAGCGACTGCGGTGATGGCATCTGCGTCTCCCCTCAAAGTGAAAAGTGCCTGATTGGTCGCTAGCTCCCATAGCTTGATAGTTCCGTCGAGGCTTGCGGAGACCAATTGCTGGCCAACAGCATTGAATTCGATGTCTGTTATGCCATCACTGTGCCCAGAAAGAATGCCATGTCGATTTCCGGTTTCTACTTCAAAGATACTGATCGCGGGGTCCTGATCTCCTGCGGCGGCCAACCATCGACCATCGGGACTAAGTGCTAAACAACTAACCGCTGACTTTGAATGGTTCAGTTGAGATTGCTCACCGTGGTACTTGCGCCACAGATAATTCCATTCGAAGTCTCGGAGATCTTCCTGCTGCTCCGTTTCCGGGATGACGCTGCGCAGAAGTTGAACGATGCGAGCCGTCTGCCCGTCCTTCTCAGCGACTTGTACCAAAGCCATCCGCGACGCGTAAAGGTTCCGACGCGCCAAAGTCCTTTCCGCATTAACTTCCTGAATAGAGCTTTCAAGTTTTTCCGAAGTTACGGAGAGTTGCTGATAACTCGACTCGAGCGTTTGCTTGGCCGCCTCAAGTTGCTTGTTGCTGGATTGCAATTGACCGTTGGCTGAATCAAGCTGCGCGTTGTAGTAAAGTCCCAGGCCCATACCCACTATAGCCAGCAAGGCGACCAAACTCGCCCCAATGAAGGCTGCTGGCATCGGGTGTCGCCTGACCCACTTCACCGCACGTTCCAAGACGCGGGCTGGGCGTGCAACGATCGGCTCGCCGCTGAGAAATCGCTTCAGATCTTCTTGCAATAGCTGGGCAGTACCATAGCGGCGGTGAGGCTCTTTCTCCAAACATTTGAGACAAATTGTCTCCAGATCACGAGGCACGCTCGCATTGAGTGTGCGTGGCGAAGCGGCTTCGACGTGAATCACTTGCTCGATGGTCTTAATGACCGACTCGGCACGAAACGGCGGGCGACCGGTCAGGCATTCGTACAATATTGCGCCCAGGGAATACACATCGCTGTCCGGACCAATCAAGGCACGTTTGCATTGAGCCTGTTCGGGAGGCATGTAGCTGGGAGTGCCCAGGATCTGACCGGTTTGCGTTAGCCCTTGGTCGCCTTCGACACGCATGGCCAAACCGAAGTCGGTGATGTGGATTTGATTCGTGCCGTCGACGAGAATATTCGAAGGCTTTAAATCGCGGTGCAGAATGCCTTGCTGATGGGCATAGTGAATTGCTTCGGCCATTTGCCGTACGTAAGTCGCGGCGGTTCTGGCGGTCAACAGGTTGATCCGCAGAATCGTCGCGAGGTCCTGGCCTTCGACGTAGTCCATGGAAAAATAATGCCAGCCTTCGTGTTGGCCGACTTCGTGAATCGCGACGATATGCGGATGGTGTAAGCTGGCGGCTGCTTGTGCTTCGGACTTGAATCGCTGGACATCCTGCTCATTCGCAAGTTGGCCCGAAATAATCATTTTCACGGCCACAACACGGCCCAACGTTGTTTGCCGCGCCTTGTACACGATACCCATCCCGCCTCGGGCAACTTCTTCGAGCAACTCGTAGTTGCCCACGTAACTCAACTGTCGACCGGGTCCGACGGCTTCGAACAAGTCGTCGTTGAATGCGCGAATTGGATCCGCGAGCCGATTCATCTGATCGCGTTGTAAAAAGAATTGTTTCAACTCGGCTGCGAACTCAGGATACTGATTCAGCAAATCTTGACGAACGGGTGGTCGCTCCGCTTCAGAACAGCGAATGAACTCGGCGATGACGGCTTGGAGTTGCTCGTCTCGTTCGCTTTCGTCCGCTGATGTGGAATGGGGTTCACCGGACATTTTGCCAGCCTAGATGAATGATTGATAATGGCTAAGACTATCTGACAGAAAATGCTGCTCACTCACTTAGCAGTTGATGTAATTTGTTGAGTCCCCGAAAAAGCAAGCCAGCGATGGCAGACTCACTGCGTCCAAGTTCACTTGCGACCTCGGCAAGTTTGCGACCTTGAAGATGGTGCAAAACGATGGCCTCGCGTTGGGCGATCGGTAAGGCTTCGAGCGCCTCGGATAGCCGTAACAATTCCTCCTGCTTGCTGACCCGCTGGCTCGGAGAGGACTGTACAGCAGCTAACCATGCGTCCGCGCGGGAGATGGATTCGTCAATGGTTGCTCCGAGGGCTTGCTCACGACGGACATCGCGTTTATCGCGCAGAGCGTCTCGAAGTACATCTAGTAAATTGTGTTTTAGGATTTCGCGTAACCAGGCCGCTAGTTCCGCGTCATTAGAACCACGAAACTGTTCTTGCTTGGCGAATGCATCCATCAAAGTTTGTTGGACGATATCCGAAGCATCGAGCTTGCGGCCATTTACAGGGAGTATTCTGGCGCGTGCCAACAACATCAAGTAAGGTCGATGGCGCTCGAGCAGTCGATCACAATCTGGCGTCAGGTAATTCATTCGTGAGCTCTACGGAGAAAAAGTCGACTCGATGAGCATCCTGAGGTTGGTATCAGCTTAGCCGTTTCCAAGGCACTTAGCGCGGAGCAAATTTACCTTTCGACAGTGACCCGCCATGCGAGAGTCAACCCATATGCGTCTAGCTAAATACGGCCGCCCTGTGGAAGGACGAAACTGAACGACCGTAACCGCCGGTCGTCAAGGGCGATATGCTGAGGACGCCATGACTAACGCGAAAGAGCGCGCGATTTGGTCAGAATTAGAAAATTGCTCGCAATACCCACTTCTCCTGGCCAACCTGATCGTAGTTGCCACTAGGTGATCTCTAACACAGACTATTTTTTCAGCGCCTCAGCCACGAATTCGAACAGGGCCACCGTGTTGGGGTCGTCCACCAGTCCCAAATCGTCATTTAACTTGGAGTGGTTGGTGTTTTTACCGCCGACTAGTTTGACAGGCACTCCCGCTTCGCTAAGAACTGCACCCAAGCGCTGAGCCTGAGCATTTGTGTCGGGGTGATCGTTGACGTAAAAGATCAAGAACGGAGGAATTCCCTTACCCTTGGCGATGTGGGTGACGGCTGAATAGTCGCGGTGCTTTTCGGGATCATTGCCAAATTTTTCACGATGACCCACCTTGGCTTGCGGCTGGTGATGGACGCGGCGGCGCGTTTCGGCGGTCTCGATGATGGCTGGCACATCGTAGGTATCGCCGTCCACGGGTACGCAGCCCTTGAGGATCGCCAGCGACAGCCCCTCCGCTTTTAAGTAGCGGTCATCGGCGCACACGATGGCTGCAAGTTGGGCACCGGCGGAGTGCCCCATTACAAAGATGCGATTGGGATCACCACCGTGCTCGGCAATATGGTCATGGACCCAATGAATGGACTTGGCCACGTCGCGAATGATCGTCCCCATGTCGACCTCGGGTAAGAGCCGATAGTTGGTCGACACAAAGACAAAGCCTTTGTCAACAAATGCCTTCGGCTTGTGTTCGATTTCTGATTTGTCACCTGCTTGCCAACCACCGCCGTGGATCCAAAACACGACCGGCAATTTCTGTGCAGCGGTAGGTGCATAGATATCCAAAACTTGACGCGCATGCCCATTGGGGACGTAAGGAAGGTCTTTTAGAACCGTTTGGGCCGGCAGTTCAGAGGTCGTCAGGGCGCAGATCAAGGCGAGGCAGAGGACTTTCATAGCGAGGGCTCCAATGGCAGGTTGGCTAACGAAATGGCGGTAACAATGTTGTCGTGGCGGGCAGGTGCATTATCCTCGACTGGCCGCCAAAGTAAATCATTCTTCGACAAGGATAGTGCGAGAAAGATCGCGTCAAAGATTCGCGTCACCATGGGATTGCTGCAGAAACAATGACTCCTTACTTGTCGGAAGGGTCGGCATTCAGTTAAATAAGTCCATCAATAAGCTCGGTCTGTTCCCTCTTCCACCACGCTCCGAAACTAGGTTCGCTCATGGATACTCGTTTAGTGACCCCCGCTCGCTTGGCCGAAAGCGTGATTGCTGTCCCCCCCCTGGCGCGTAACGGATCGCTCACGATCGATCGAGCTGAAAACGAGCGTTTGGTACGTTTTATCGAAGCGGGCGGCGTGAACACCTTGCTCTACGGCGGCAATGCTGTGCTGTACCATGCGCGGCTGAGCGAATATGCCTTAATGATGCAGACACTGACCGAGATTGCCGGGAAAGACACTCTGATTGTCCCATCGGTTGGTCCGTCGTACGGCATCATGATGGATCAGGCAGAAGTGTTGCGCGATTTTGCGTTTCCCACGGTCATGATTTTGCCGCAGCGTGAAATCGCCGACGAACAGGGAATCGCAAGCGGAATCAGGCGTTTTGTGGACGTCTACAGCAAGCCGGTTGTTTTGTACATCAAGCACGATCGTTGGTTAGCGCCCGAGTTGGTGGGTAAGTTGTATCGAAGCGGGGTCATCAGTTGGGTTAAATATGCAGTGGTGCGCGACGATCCAGCGGATGACGTTTACCTCCGCGAAGTCCTACAGCAAGTCCCTAGTGATATTGTGGTCAGCGGCATCGGTGAACAACCAGCAATCGTTCACTTGCGCGACTTCGAAATCGGCAGCTTCACCAGCGGTTGCGTGTGTGTCAACCCAGCTCGATCGATGGAGATGTTACGGGCGATCAAGCGTGGCGATTTTGCATTAGCCGAAACGATCCGAGTGGAGTTCCTGCCTCTGGAAAATCTTCGCAACGAGATCCAACCGATTCGCGTACTACATCGCGCCGTCGAGCTCGCTGGAATTGCCAATACGGGCCCCATGCTGCCGATGCTTGGCGAATTGGGTGTTGCGGAAACTGCGCGCATTGCAACTGCCGCAATCGCTCTAAGATCCTAGTGGTTGGTCAGTTCTAAGGCGTCGAACTATCCGAATCAAATTATCCGCGCATTAAATCTTCGCTGCAGAGGGGCTTGAACATGTTTCGAACTTGGTGGCTGGCTGCGGGCGTGATCGCTTCGCTGGGGAACACGAGTCGGGCGCAAACGTCCGACTTGACACCGCCCGAATTAATTCTGTTGGGTGGCAAAATCGTCACGGTTAATGCCGCGTTTGAGATTGTTCCTGCAATGGCTGTACGCGGTGATCGCATCGTGGCGACCGGTTCGAACGAAGCGATACTCAAACTGGCCGGGGCGAAAACGCAAACCGTCGACCTGGAAGGGAAGACGGTATTGCCAGGCTTGATCGATTCGCACGTTCACGCCACCGGCGCGGCCGACTACGAATTTGATCATGTGGTTCCGGAGATGTTGAACATTGCCGATGTCTTGCAGTACATTCGCGGGCGTGCCGATGTCCTGGCCGACGGAGAATGGATTTCGGTCAACCAAGTTTTCATCACGCGGTTAGCCGAGCAGCGATTTCCAACCCGCGAGGAACTAGACGAGGTCGCACCCAAAAATCCAGTTTTCTTTCGCACTGGACCTGACGCGGCCTTAAATTCGCAAGCACTTCAACTGAGTGGCCTCGACAAGGACTTTGTAATTTCGGATGGCCAACCCGGTTATTTAGAGAAAGATCCCAGCAGCGGTGAATTGACAGGAATTCTGCGCAGTTGCACGCGATTGGCCAAGGATTCCAACCCGCAAAAAACTCCGCAGCTCGCCGATCGTCGGCAGCGTTTGCAGGCACTCCTCCGTGATTACAACAGCGTTGGCATCACCAGCATCAGTGATCGCTCGGCGGGCGATGGGGCTATCGAATTGTACACACAGATGCACCAAGACAACCAGTTGAGCTGTCGCGTCTTTCTCTACTACAGCTTGAACGCCCAGCAGTCGCTCGAACAAATCACAACTGCAGTTGGCAAGGCGGTCGCCAATCCTTTGCATGCTTACAACAACAGGTTGTGGCTACGGGGTGCCAAGATCTTTCTCGATGGGGGCATGTTGACCGGCAGCGCGTACATGCGACAGCCCTGGGGAGTCAGTTCCATCTACGCCATCAACGACCCCAATTATCGAGGCTTGCTGTACGTCGAACCTGAAAAACTCTACGCCATCGCCAAATTGTGTTTGGAGAGTGAATTGCAAATAACCGCGCATTCGGTGGGGGACGGGGCGGTGCATGCGCTGATCGATGCCTACGCTCAAGTGAACGAAGATTTCCCCGTCGCGCCAGGACGACCCTGCATCACGCACTGCAATTTCATGTCGGCGGAGGCAATCAGCCAAATGGCAAAGCTGGGTATCGTCGCGGACATCCAACCCGCTTGGTTGTGGCTGGATGGCAAGACACTGTTGCGACAGTTTGGAGAAACTCGCACAAGTTATTTCCAACCCTATCGGCAACTCATCGATCACCAGGTGATCGTGGGTGGTGGATCGGATCACATGCAGAAGATCGGCTCAATGCGTTCGGTCAATCCTTACAATCCGTTTCTTGGCATGTGGATCACGTTGACGCGCAGGCCGCGCGGCATGGACACAGCGTTACACCCAGAACATTTGATCACACGTGAAGAGGCCATTCGCTTTTACACCATCAATAACGCCTTCCTCAGCTTCGAGGAGGCGGAAAAAGGATCTTTGGAGCCCGGTAAACTTGCGGACTTTATCGTCTTGGATCGTGACATTTTGAATTGTGCAGTCGACAGTATCCGCGACATTCAGGTACTCAAGACTTACCTGGGTGGCCAAGTGGTATACGCAAAATAAAGTAGCCCCAGTCGCAACGCGACGAAAGCGTCGACGAAGTCTTTGTTAAACCGAGTAGGTGTGTTCCCCAGTCGCAAAGCGACGACAGGCAATAGCCATCGACGCATGTCCGTGGACCAGATTGAAATCGGAAATGCGAGTCGCAACGCGACGGTAGACGTGATTGGGATGTCGTGCGAGGATCGCCACGCCCGACGTTTATTCGCCCAAACGCCTGCCATCGCTTCGCGACTCTCGGATCGGCGCGACCCAAATACCCCGGACTTGCGTCCGGGGCTACTACATGTCACCGCTTCGCGGTTCAATTTTGCCGCAATGCGACGCTAGGTATTTTCATCC
>JBBQRC010000155.1:0-9152 GCA_038215215.1 Pirellulales bacterium | reverse complement strand
GAACGTGGATAAGATTCTCAATAAGACGCTTCTCCCCGAGTTGTCGAGCGAGTTCCTAACCTCCATGGCGGATGCCAAAGAGTTCAAACGCGTGGTGGTCGACGCCAACGAAACGGGATTCCAATATGATTTGCAGAGCCTGTAAGGCCGCGGAGAAACCACCCAGGATTAGCTGCCCAGGACTTACGACCCAGGACTAGCTGCCCGGGACTAGCGTTATGTGCCCGTTGTTCAAAGGCTGGGTCTGGCGTGGGTATCAAACAGCCTCTGCAGTGTCTGAGCTACAGTCCGTGGCGCGGTGACGAAGTGCACCGTGGCCATGGCGTGATGACCGAGCGTATCGGGCGCAGCCTGCATCTCGATCTTGGTTTCGTAATGAGGCTTGGCGGGCTGCAATTTTCCATCCTCTCCCATGCGCATCGGAATGCTCTCGTCACCGCGCAAGGCGTCGGGGATTTCCGTGATAGGTTCCGGCGCGATGCGCGAGACCACTCCGTCAAAGCGTTGATTCGATTCACAATCCCAGCGAACTCGGACTGGCATCCCAGGGCTCAACAGTTCCGCGTCGCGCTCGGCTACATAAGCGGTGAGTTCATAAGTGGCAGTTGGGCTAATCCAGCCCAGAAGCGTACCGCGTTCGACGCTGCTCCCTCGATGGGTCGCCGAGAGAACTGGTTTGAGACTCTGAGCATCATGCAACTCGGTTAAGGATTGCACGCTCGACCATTGTCCCGCCATGAGTACTCCGGCGTGTGGTGATACGTTCACCAGCGCAGCAGCTTCTTTGTCGAGGATTCTGAGTTGCTCCCGCTCTTTGGCTAGCTCTTCGATCACTTTCGCCAATTCAGTAGCGGATGACTTGTCATCGACCAGTCGCGCCTTTAGCTGCGTTGTGCGCTGCTCGAGAAATGCAACTTTGCCGCGAGTGTCGATCAATTTCAATTGCAGTGGTGGCGATTCGATGCGCGCAATGGGTTTCCCTTTTTCGATAACCTGCCCAATGGTTGCGAACTCTGCCAGGGTCCCGGCATGCTCCGCATAAACCGGCGTGAGCTGAACTAACGAGGTTACTGCCCGACTGGAGACAGTCGTGGGCCAGGTTTGATAAAAGCAAACTCCCAAGCCCACTATTCCACAGGCCATTACAAGTGCGAACCGCAAAAATCGCATCCCTCCAGCCATGACTGTCTCTCTTATTAGTTGATAGAGCCCCATCGTACCCGCCAGTAATAAGTTGACGACGGTTATTGCAGCAAAGAATACTCCTACCAGGTTTAGCCCAAGGTTATCCATCAGTCGCCAGATGACCCAAACGATCATCAATGCGACAAAGTGTCGGTAGAGTCCGGCGGCAAGTCCGTACAAAGCCAGCCAACGCGGGTGACCATCCCAGCGTCCTTCAGGGAGCCGCATTCCGGTGAGCCAGGCCACGCAACTGGCTCGCAGCGCTTCACGAGCCTGTTCCGCCAAATTGGGAACGGCCCACAAATCCGCTAGGACATAGTAGCCATCGTAACGCAGCAGGGGATTTCCGTTAACCAGCACGGTGCTCAGCGAGCAGATCAACATCACATTGGCTGCTAATAAATGAAAGACGCTCTCGGAGGCAGTTGCCAGCCAAACGAGGCCCGCAATGGAAGCCAAAATGAGTTCGACGTAGATGCCGGCTGCCGCGATGCAAGCACGCCGCCAGCGGCTCGAAAGTTTCCAACTATCAGAAGTGTTACAGTACAAACAAGGTGTGAAGACAAGTAGGAATACTCCAATCTCATGACATTCCGCTCGCCACTTCTTGCATGCCAGTGCATGTCCAAGTTCGTGAATGGACTTAACGAGTACGTACATGGCTACCAGGCCCAGGGCTCGCAACGTGGTCACGTTTTCGAACGAACTTGTCAAGCTACTGGGATGGTCGAGCAGTTGCATGCACACAGCGGAACCGACGAGAATTCCGAAGATAAACCACAGGACGATAAAAAATTTGCTGAAAAGAAGCTGTGCCACGGGTGCGAGAATGGACAGCAGAGGTGTCGGGTCCAGCAATTTGATACGGATAGCCAGTGGGCTCAACAGACGCTGCAAGACACCGCGCCGCTGGAGCCGCTCATGCGAAAGCCAAAGCCGTTTACCCACTTCGCCGGCTACTTGCGGAACGGTCAAACAGGCATTGTCGAGCTTGACAACCAATCGTACGAGTCCCTCCGCCGTTGCACGACCGAGGGGCAATTGAGTCAGCACCTCCTGCAATGTTCGGTGACCGTCCAGTTGGCGTGCGATCTGGTATTCGCTCTGTCGAAAGTGGAAGTACTCCATCGAGATCGGGTCGCGGGCCACCCAGCTTCCCAAATTGCCTTTGTAGAACTGCGTCCATTCGATATCGGGGCGAATCCGAACGCTCCGATTCAGCGCACCTTCCCAACTCCTCTCAGTCATGGTTTTAGTTGACCGGGCTTGGCAAGCGACTCTGCCGAAGGCTTCGCCACATTGGGATTTGAAGTCGGGATAAACGCTTTCACACGCATGCCAGGGAGAAACTCGCCAGCGCCGTTCTCGATCTCCAGATAGATGCGGACCTTGCCGTTGATGGGGTTAGCGTCGGGGCTAACAAAGACCACCTTGCCGTGCACTTTGCATTCCTCGTTCCCCTTCAACACGATGACATCTGCCCGACGGCCAACCAGTTGTTTGTCGATCGCTGTACCGTCGACAAAACCTTCTATACGCAGACGGTCGATGCGAACGATCTCAAGCAATTCAGTTCCGGGCTCGACCCACTCACCGACTCGCTTGTTGATAGCGACAACAACTCCCACCGCTGGCGACTGGATTTGATGTCGGGCTAATAGATTTTCAGCTTGGCGATATTCATTTTCGGCCACCATCACATCCAACTCGAAAACTTGTTGTTCGTGTTTCGCACGCTCAATCTCAATTAAAGCACTTTCGGCCACTAGCCGGAGTCGATCAATCTCTTTTGGTTGGTAAGTATTACTGATTCGTGCATTGGCGGACTCAGCGCGTTCCAGCTCGTTCGAAGCCACTCCCGATCGTTTCTGTGCTAGTCGCAAGTCGAGATCGCTACGCTCCTTCTTTCGGGAAATTGCCATGGCAATCTTGGCTCGCTCCATCTGCAGTCGAATGGCCGTATCCCGAATTCTTCCGAGTGTTTGATCGACGGTAACACTATCACCCTCGACAACGTTTAACTGTTCAATTTTGCCAGCCACTTCCGCGGCCAAGCGTGTCGATTCAATCGTTTTCAACAAGGCATTTTCCACCGGTACTGCTTCAGCCGGGTCATCGGCAGATGTGCTGGCGGCCATGACGCAGCAGACAATGATGAGAACCCAGCTAGATTCATGACAAAACACGACACCTGAACGATTTTTACGCATCATTTTGTCTCCTTCTCAAAGCTGGTGGCCACTAAAACCAGAGCTTGCGTTGAATGGCCTCAACGAGTGGTCGTGTCCAGACAAACCAAAAGGGTTGCCTGCCGCACTTGAAATAAGCATACACGGTAGCTCCCATATGGCCCTGCTTGGGAACTGCCTGGTCGATATCTGCAGTCACATCCACGAACACTCCCTGGCCGGTTGGATTGCGTGCAGACTCTGACATCCAAGTTGCCTTGGCGGCGAACTTGACGTCGGGCTGCGAGGCGAGTGCAAACTCAAGTTCGCGATCAGCCTCCGCAGGAACGTTTCCGTTGGAACTATCGCCCTGACCAAAGAGCTTATGTTTAACATAACCGGAATCCTGGTCCCTGACGAGCAATTCAAGCTGCCATGGTCCCTCCAAGTTGACAACCCGCAACAGCGCATCACCACGCCGTACCGGCCGCGAGTTTAGAAACTTCTCGATTTGGCGAGCTACAACGGATCCTGCAAGGGGAGATTTGATGAGCAGCTTCTTTTGTTCCTCGATCAGCGCGTCGTGCTTTTCGGTGAAGGTCGCCAACTGAATTTCCAGCTCTCTTATTTCAGAGGAAAGTCGGCTTTGAATGCCGTATGCAGTAGGATCATCACGACTCAATTGGTTGATGGCGAGATTCAAACCATCCCGCTTCTCCGCGTTGGCGCGAATGTCTCCCAAGACGTCCTGGATGTCGAGTTCAAGCATCGGGGAGCGCATTTCTAGCAGTGGTTCACCCAGTGCAACCTGCTGTCCGTCGCTGACAAATAAACTTACGACGACGCCGTCCAGCGTGGCAAACACCATGCGTTGTTCAACTGGCTGAAGCGTGCCCTCCGTTTCGATACGCAATTCGGTCGGTAAATGCAGCGCCCATGCGAGCCCCAGGCAGGCTACCGCGAGAACAGCCGTCCGCATTAGCCGCTTGCTCCATCGCCGCAGTCGACCCGGTTGCCGCAAATCAAACATTTTGCGCAGCGGCCAAGGCATGCGAAGCCAACGTTGGTGCTGCAGCCAGCTCGCTGACAGCGGTGGGAAAAGATAATTTAGCGTTGTGCAACCAAGCAGGAACATTTCATAATCATGCCATTCCAGGAGCACCGCCGTCGTACTTGAACCTTGGCCATCACCTTCCTTGCTGACTATCGGTATGCAGACGTAATTCGGCAGCAAATTCAGCGAGGTAGAAATGGCTGCGTCGGTTTCAGCCTGCACTTGGGGTGGTGATTGAAATTGAGAGATTGGGTGCTGACTGCGCATGGCCTGCTGGCAGAGCTTCTCCATCGTGGCCAGCACTGTCGCTTTCGACTCCGGCTTGATGACACCGCTAACTGCCAAATTGCGCACACTCCCCCATCCATTTTCGATCGCCAGGGAAACACGATCCGCTTGCAACAACGCGGCCACATCGTTAACGACTCCGAAGGCACACTCGTCCCTGGAGGAGGCATTGCTCAATTGGCTAAGTGACTTCTGGAAGCTCGACCATTTGTGATCGATTAAATTCTCTAGGTCGGTGGTTTGTCGAATCGCGATTACTTCAGCAAATGCATGCCCCAGCTTGATGAGTTCGACCAACTCACCGGCATGCACGGGCTCTCGAAAAGCGATCACTAGAGCGCCTCGCTGCCATTGCTCGCGACGTATCGGAATGGCGAGTAACTGGCGTTCGGGGGTGCAACAGTAGTCGCTGGAGTCAGTAGCAAGCGCCAGCAACGGCGTGCACATTTCGATTGGAATGGGGCCGTTGACTGCGACTGGCATCCAATTGCCAGCATTAGCTTTCATGACCACCGCAGTAGCAGAGGCGTTTAAGAGGAATCGCAATCGTTCCAACGTAGCATTCAGGAATCGCGAGCGTGGAGAGTTTGAACGTGCGAGCTGCTCCAACTCGTTGAGAAGTTGATCGATGTCCTCGATACGCGTTGAAGCTAGCATGGCAGCGGCACCTATCTGTTATCAAATGCTTGTCATTACCTGCCAATAGAACAGAATTCCATCATCAATCTAATCGGGAGAATGACGATACCAGAGAGTATCAAACTTAGGAATCAACTTGCCAAGCCACAAACAAGCGTACGACTTTGCTTTGCTAGCTTTTTTACTTTAGGTAAAAGCGGGGCAATGAATCGGATTTTTGCCAAATTGCTCAATACCATTATTCAAACAGCCGAATCATTTGCTGGGCCATGTCGTGGCGTCGTCCCCAAGGCCTTGTGAGCCCGTTAAGAAGTTTAGGATTGACCAATGCATACTAAGCAACGTCGAGCACTCACGAAACTATTGCTGGGTATTGCAGTCACGAATGGCTGCACATTCCAACGCAGCAGGCAAGACTTTCGACCAAGCGACATCTGCAATGTCCCGACGACTCCAAGTTTTTGTGGTCCGCAGCAGTTGAGGCTCGCCTCGGCCCGGATCTGCAACGATTGCGGAACCGGGGTCGGCGAACTCGTTTCCCCTTACGACTTAGACGAGAGCACTTTCACTCCGGAGAATTCAGTTACGATTTCGCTCGCAGATTGTGTGCAACAGGCCTTGGCGACATCCAAGGTCATGCGCGATCTGGGTGGTACCATTATACGTACTCCGCAGGCGATCGGGACGGTGGTCGATCCAGCGCTGATCTTCAGCGACCCACGTTTAGGTGAAGAAGCAGCATTAAGTGCGTTCGATGCAAACTTCTTCGCCAACAGCTTCATTGAAGAGAACAATCGCAGGTTCAACAACCCTTTCTATGGTAGCGGGGGGTACCTAAATCAGTACCTCAACACGTCGCAAGTTGGAGTGAACAAACGGTCAGTGACGGGCGGTCTGTTCAGCCTGAAAAACGTGACGATTGGCGACAATAACAACCAGTTCAATAACTCGTTTGGGCGCCAATCGTGGGAATCGTACTTCGAAGCTGAGGCCCGGCAACCATTGCTACAAGGCGCAGGTACCGAGTTCAATCGCATTGGCGGTCCTAATGCGAGCCCCGGTGTGCTCAACGGTGTCTTGTTGGCACGGACGCGAACCGATCAAAGCTTAGTCGAGTTTGAGCGGACGGTACGCGATTTGGTTTCCGAAGTGGAAAATGCGTACTGGGATCTCTATTACGCCTATCGCGATCTCGAAGCCAAGGTTCAGATTCGTGACATCGCCGAGGAAACATTGCAAAGCGTGAAGAACCGCGATGAGCAGGCTTCGAATGTGTTTCAAGCAGAAGAGCAATATCATCGCTTTCAGGCGGATGTGGTAGACGCCTACAATGGCCGTGCGATTGATGGTACGCGCACCTATAACGGCTCATCAGGGGGCACGTTTCGCGCCACCGGTGGCGTGCGCGTCACGGAGCGCAAGTTGCGGCAGATGATTGGTTGGGAAATCAACGACGGTCGGCTGCTGCAGCCTAGCGACGCACCTCCCACAGCACCGGTCGTTTTCGACTGGAACGCCGCCATTGCAGATGCCATGGTGCGCCGTGAGGAATTGCGGAAGCAGCGGTGGGTGATCAAGAAGTCAGAGCTTGAGTTGATTGCCAATCGTAATTTCCTGAAGCCACAAATGGATTTGATTAGCCGTTACCGTTATCGCGGCTTCGGCCAAGATTTGCTGGGTAACGTGCCCGGCCCACCGACCCAGAGCTTCTTTGACGGGCAATTGCAAGAATGGCAATTGGGGGTGGAATATAACCTGCCCGTTGGTTTCCGCCGTGCCAGTGCCGCGGTACAAAATTCGCAACTCGCACTTGTTCGCGAGACGGCCATTCTGCGCGAACAGGAACGTTCGGTCCATGTCGGTCTGAGCAATGCCATGGGAGACGCCAAGCGGGCGTACGAAACTGTGGGCCTGCAGCGCAGTCGGCTGGATGCGATTGTGAATCAGTTAAACGCGCTGGAAAATAAGAAAAATGCACAAGAAAAGCCTGAACTAGACGTCGTCCTCGAGACTCACCGTCGGCTGTTGGACGCACGCTTGCGATTTCACCAGGCGCATGTCGAGTATGGTTTGTCGCTGCGCAACGTTCACTACGAGAAAGGGACGTTGCTGGCCTACAACAACGTTCAACTGACCGAGGCCGTAAGTCCTCAAAAGGCGTACATCGATGCCACCGAGCGCATTCAGTATCAGGATGGGAGCGTCAACCCCGCGTCGCGTGATCTGATCATTACTCAATAGCCGTGCTGCTGTCGACCCTCGCCATTCGAAATCACTTCGGCCACTTTTTCCAGCGCTGCGGTCGAGGTTGGGCTACAGCTATTTGCGGGTCTCAGGAGCTTGCCACGCTTCAGCCAGTTCCGCGGCTATATCGCGATCATCTGAATTCTTCGAACCAGACATGCCGTTGAGCGTATCCGCGACCGCCGGCGGTGGAGTCTTGCCGATTGCCTGCAGTAACTGCGAACGCACCTGCTTGTTGGAGGTGTCATCGGGGTCGAAGTCCGCCATGATGCAACTGGCCAAATAACGTAAGCAGGTCACACGATCTTCTGCTTTCGCCAGTCGCTCGATAATCGCCGCCAAGCTGACCGAGACCTGCTGGTTAACCTTATCCGCCCCTTGATCTTCATCGAATATCGGAATCGAGGAGAGGCAATCGGCAAAACTTAGCAGGCTTTCACGATCGAGGTCGGCTGTTTCAAGAGCCCTGCCGATGATCGCGCAGCCAACGTCGCGGGAGACCACTTCATGTCGACGAATGGCGTCCAGCCCATAACGTCGCGGCAGTGGATTGGTCGAAACAAGTCCTGTCCGAAGTGCCTCTTGGTGTTCCTCGCTCCCCTGATTTACGTCTTTAATCCGGTAGCACTCTTTGAGGCCCGTTACAATGGCGTCCTGCGGCGATGCAACTTGATTTCCGGATAGCGCCTGCCAATTATTTCCCTCCGTTGGCCTGCCAACGAGCAGTAGCAGGTCGCCATCGCCAAGCGGCAGTGCGTTCCAATGATTGAGCCCGGATCTGCGGCGAAGTATGGGGTCGGTCAGGCGGCTGTACGGAACGCTGACCGCATGAACTGGCGGACCGTGGATGACTTCTTCGACACGGCAGCGGAGCACCCCGTTATCATAACTAGGTGGCGATTGTCCGGGGACTCGCTCTTCAATTCTTGCAAGCAGAGCGCCAGTCCCCGGCTCATGTAGATATAAAACCAGGTCGTAGGCGAGCTGATCCATTTGGGAAGTGTCCTGTTTAGGGGAAACAGTAGCCATCAGGGTGTGAATAAAGTTGTTAACGAATGGTTGAAACGTGGAGCAAAGACTTCGAAGCCGGCATCAAATGCATCTGATCCGCCGGTCCCGGCCGCAATCAACGAGAATCGTGTGTCCGAGGTGATGTGCGTCGTGGCCGCTGGAGTGAAAGTCGCAACGGCCGCGGGCGGAGGAGTCACGCTACCACTGTAGTCTTCCTGCCACGAAATGTCGGCATGGGCGTTGATTTGTTGCGGAGCGTCTTTGCTGACCGACGCGACCGCAGCGCGAAAAGAGTTGACGCCGGTAATGGATGTCAATGATGCTGCCGTATTCGGATGTGTCCTACCAAACGATCCCACGGGACTGTCGCCAAAATAGAATTCAAAAGTCTTGCCTTTCGAACCGGCCGCGTTAGCTTTGGCCTTGACCTGAATGATGCGTGCATCGGTGAAGGAAACGGGGCTCATTTCCCCACCCTCTTCGGCCGGGACTACCGGTTCATCGGCGCCCGCGGGAGGCCCTTGGGCATCGATGATCGGAAACGTTGCCGGCGTGGGTGGAGT
>JBBQRC010000154.1:0-9186 GCA_038215215.1 Pirellulales bacterium | reverse complement strand
AGGTCGCAGCGAAGCTTGGCGTCCATCACCTCGCCAACCTCGATGGTTGCCCGGCATAGAACTGGGGAAGTCGTAGCCCGAGAGCTTTTCAAAGTCCCCGTTGTTTGTTTAGCGAAGAGGGCCCCAAAAAGAAACGTCCTCAATCAACACAACCCACTCAGTAGGCCGCTAAAAGTAAAAGGATCCATCCATGACTAAACTCACGCTCTTCCTGTGCCTGTCGTTGATTGCAATTTCGCCGACGCTGCTGAAGGCTTCCGAGAAACGCGCTGGACGACTTTCCTTTGGCTGGGCGACCGAAAGTATCGTCCCGAACCAACCCGTGGCAATCGGTGGACAATACCACACGCGCATTAGCGGCGTCGTCCACGATCCCATTACGGTAACAGCTTTGGCAATTGAAACGCGGGATGATCGTGGTGTGATCGACCAAGCCGTATGGGTGTCGTGCGATCTGGTGGCAATTCGCCGAACAACAGTCCATAACGTTCGCCAGCTTATTGCCAAAGCCATTCCAGACCTCGACCCGCAGAAGATTATCGTTTCTGCCACGCATACTCACACTGCCCCTGCGCTAACCGATACGGAGGAACAATTAGCGGATTTTCACCCCTACGATTTTGTACAGAGTTGGGCTTATCGTATTCCAGACGAGCCAAAGAATCTCATGCACCCGCGCGAGTTTTTAGTGTTCCTTGAACGACAAATTGCTTCTGCAGTGACACGGGCCTGGGAATCGCGACAACCAGGAGAATTCAGCTTTGCGATCAGCCATGCTTCGGTCGCTCGCAATCGTCGCGCCGTTTATTTCGATGGTACAACTCGCATGTATGGGGACACGCGGGACCCTAATTTTTCGCACACCGAAGGAACAACAGACGATTCCGTCGACGTGCTCTCATTCTGGCGTGACGGCAAGCTGATCGGCATGGCGCTGACTATCTACTGCCCGTCGCAAGAAGTCGAAGGCGAGAATCATTTATCAGCCGACTTCTGGTTTGACACGCGTAAACTACTGCGCGAAAAATATTCTGCTGATTTATTCGTCTTGCCGTTAACCGGCGCAAGTGGGGATCAATCACCGCATATTCAGTTCGCTAAGCATGCGACTGAGCGTGTGCTGGGGAAAAGCCAGTCATCCTACCGCGAAGAAATTGCGCGGCGGATTGTCCGCGCCGTCGAAAATGTCGCCGAGTTATGCATGCAGTCAAAAACTGCTGAGGTTCTGTTAGACCATGAAGTTGAGATGGTTGCGTTGCCTGTATGGGAGGTTTCGGATGAACGTGTCGCCCAAGCTGCAGCGGCCGTCCAGGCAGGTAATGACAAACTCGAACATTTGAGTGGTCCAGACTACATTCAGTGGCGCGTACAGCGGACGATGACCTCGCGCTACGAGTTTCAGCAGCAAGAGCCGTTCTACCGCGCGGAGATTCACGTGCTGCGTTTGAATGAACTCGCTCTGGCAACAAATCCCTTTGAACTTTTTACCGACTACGGAGTGCGCATTAAAGCTCGCAGCCCGGCGATTCAAACCTCGGTCGTGCAGCTAACTGCGGATTGCGCCGCTTATCTGCCAACGGAACGGGCCGTTGCAGGGGGCGGCTACAGCGCGCGCATCGACGACGGCGTAGTTGGTCCCGAAGGCGGTCGCGTACTCGTAAGCGAGACGACGCGTCTGCTCAATTCCATGTGGCCAAAAACAAATTAGTGCATCTGACAACTTATAAGCGGGACGCTGTCGCGGGAAATTTGGCTCCGACCTCATTGCCCCTAACCCTGGCCTGATGAAAATGCCGGAAGCTAGCGAATGTGCGTGGAGAGTGAGAACAGGGAAGGAACGGACTTTTTTGGCTACCGTTCTCGATCGTGCTCTGGAGAGCAAGCTCGGTTATTGGCCAGCCAGCGCCAGGACTAATAGCCCGATCCAGGAACCCAATAGTAAAGCACTTCGCCAAGATGAGATTGACCGAGTATGACCTTGCGTTGGAAGGGTACGCAGTCCCCAGGACGATTGTTGCCAAGCGTGTAGTACTTCTCCTTGGGATGTTGTGTCACCATCTTGTAGGGCAGCAAAGGGATCGATCCGAAAAAGTGGATTGACGACGCCGTGGGCTGTAACCAGCGTTTGGTGCCAATGCCATAACGCTCTAGATTCGGCTGCTCAAAGTACAGTGGCTTGTAGTAGAACACGGGGGAAATCCAAGTGTACGTATCAAATGGCCAGGGAGATTGCAGCATAAAGTCTTCGGTGCGAGTTCGATTCGCTGGTACATGGACAGCATAGCTCTCAAAGCGGTCGACAATTTGAAGATTCGAAAACAGAGTAGTACTGTTCTCCAGAGGACCGACCATCGTGCGGGTGTCGAACTTGAGTGGCTTCATGTCAAGGTTTGGGCCTGCGATTACTTCTTCTCCCATGTTGAACGCGTTGTCATCATCAAGTCTTTTTCCCTGTTGGCTAGTGCGATGCAGGTACTCAATATTGACGACCAAGCTGGGCGCGTACTCATCCGTTGTCAACTGGCGTATCGATTCGGACCCTTCGAGCTCGGGAGGCTGCAAGGTCACCAATGCCAGAGGTGATGGAGCCAGATTTCGCAACTGCATCGATGAAGCGAACTCGCCGCTTTTCAGCGTTAACGCGGATAGTTGGATCGCGGGCGGCGCCGACTCGACCGGTTGGTGGTCGTGACTGCGGACCTGCCCTTCGTTTCGCAACGACGTGGCTTTGGGAATACTTTGCATGGACACGGCGCGACGGGCAAACACCGCGTTGCGGATCCACGTCTCCGGAACACGATCTGCGGTGGCGATTTTGACCTCAGCCTCAGCGAACTCTTGTTCCACCTGAGTTGATGTAGCGGTTTGAATCATTGGTGCGGAGAGAGTCTCTTCAAGTTCTGCGCGGGCCTGTAGTGGTGGATTCGGAAGAGCCGGCTTTGGACATTGAGCGGCCCGAGTTTCCCACCAACCTGCTGTGTTCGCAGTGGGGGCAGCCCGCTGTGACGTCCAGTCTAGAGTTTCCAACCAGAGAGGCGGCTGTCCGACATGAGTCGCTGGGCTGCTCGCTTTATCTGCCTGGAACCACAGCGGTTCTTGGGACCAGAGTGTCGGCGTGATGGCCGCGGCGAGGGTCAAGGACTGTACCAAGCACTTGGGCAATTGGCTTAAATGAATCATTTGCATTGCATCCTTCGAAATACGATTTCCGCCCGAGTTCAACAGTCAAACTACTCATTCTTGCCAATGACTATGTCGCGTGCTGCCGGTATAGCTTTCCAGTCTTGACGTTCAATGCGTTCCTCTGCATCGATAGACGCTTTAGGGGCAGCCATAGCTTCGGTCAGATTGACGTTGCAATAGCTGAGCAGAGAACCTTTCTCGTAATTGACGTTTCTCAAGGCGATCGCGTATTCAACCTCGGCCTGGTGATAACGCAAACGCGCATCCAGCAACCTTCGATGTGTTTCCAGGCGTACGTCCAGTTCCGCTTTCTCGCCTTCTGATTTGGCTTCGATAGCGTTCAATTGCACGACGATGGCGTCCAGTCGCTTACTTTGGAGCAGCATGTTTTCATAGGACCGCTTCGTTTCGTTGATCGCGTTGCTCAAGCCAAAGTGGACATAGCGCTCTTGCTCTTTCAAGATTTCGACTTCACGAGACAAGGCCAAACGCGAGTTTTGAACCGCCGCGTGGGCGCGGCGGAATCCGACCGGCATGTTGTATTCCAGACCGACCTGCCACTCCTGATACTGGCCCCCGTACAGGCTGCTCGTGGCCGAGTCTGGCCCGAGGAGGTTTTGACCAAAGCCGCGGAAGCGATACCGGCTAATCACATCCAACTGAGGTTTCAGAAAGTTCCTGTTGGCCACTAACTCTAACTCACGTTGTTTTATGATCCATTTTTGTTCGCGCAATTCTTCGCGACTAATTAGCGCTTCGCCAATGCTGCCCGACCAGTCGTAAATCACCGGTGCCGAGGCGGGAGTGTCCACTGGCCGTACAATGCGGCCATCGTTGATCGGCAAGCCAACCATCAATCGCAATTTGCGTTCTGAGATGCGTAATCCGCCGTTACTGCGGAAGGTCCCACCCGAGCTGCCGTTGTAGGTTCGAGTGCCGTCGATGGGACGGCCATTGAGGGAGTCGATTACCTCAGACTGAAAGCGATAAAGCTGTTCTTCCGCCTGGGCAAGTTTCCCTTTCGACGTGGCTTCGTTCGGCATTTTATCTAGCGTATCTTCAGCGATGTCGCGAACGGCAATGCGGGCTTCGAGATCACGATATGAATAGTACAAATCCCAATAGGCATTTTCCACTTCCGACAGCAGATCGCGAATCGAGCGTTGGAAATTCACGAGGCTTACGTCGGTACGTACGCGGGCGAGCAGAATACCGTTGAGCTCTCCAGGGAAAGCCCTGGGGCCGGCGATGCGATTGAACTCCGTGCCTGCCCCTTGCAGCAGCGGTTGCCGCGCTTCGCCTTCGACGTAAGTATCCCAAGAGTCGAAGGGAAACCTATTCGACAACTGATTGTTTCGATCGTAGACGGCGACATTGCGGAAGCTGAACAGGCCCCCAGTGGCCGATCGCTTGTTGACCCCCGCTTGCGTCGTATTGAGTTCTTGTTTGAAATTACCGTTGCTACCAAAGAACTGATTGTTTAACCCGCGGTCATTTTTCTCAAAATAGTTGTTAACGAAGAAATTGGCGTCGAAAGCGCTTAATGCGGCCTCTTCACCCACTCGTGGATCTGTAAATACCAAGGCCGGATCGAGGTTTGAAATCACGGATCGCGGCGACCGAACCAGTGTACCACCCAGATCGCGCATCACGCGTGAGGTTGCCAGTGCCCCTTGGATACACTCCGCCAGAGTCAGCGGCAACACGTTCTCGGGCGCCAGCATACTCTCATCGATGTCTAACGGAGAGATCGCCTCAGACATCGGATCCAGACAGGGAGTAGCGAGCTTGGCATCCACTGGTTTCAACTGCGAAACCGAGGAAGTTGGCTGCGTGCAATTTGCCAAGCTACTGTCTTGACGAAAGCTGAATGCCTCTCGATTTAGACTGCAACCATTGGCAGTTGTCGCCAAGGCAAGTAGTACCCTGAACCATTTAGAAAATGACGCGTGCATCAAACGTCCCCCACGTTTTCAGATGGCTGTACCAAGTCAAGTTAGGCTTGGATTGGCCACGTTTGCGATCCCTTATCCAATCGGTTATCCCAGTTGTTCCGCATGAGCAAAGTTGTCGGATGGTAAGGATTGTCGGCTCGCTGACGATTTTAAGGCGTCGCCTCGAATTGACAGCATTTGGAATCAACCGCTTGGTTAACTATTTTGAGTCCATGGATTAAGATGAACCGGGGCACGAGCTACGGGCACCAGGCGCGGGAGAGATCCTGCTACCTTTGACCCTCTGTAAACTCAGGACCTGTAGGGCTCGGGGTCGTCCGCCACTCCACTGCACTACATCAATACACTGTGGCAGAGGATCCACACCTCAAAGCAACTGGCTATGCTGCATTATCCAAACGTAGAAAACCTAGATGAGCTTTTCAACGAGCTTGAGGCCGAGTCGCATGCCGGCGTGTCCACGGCGAAGTTCTTCGCGCACTTACTCCATCGCCTCCGCCTGCTGTTTAAGGCGGAAAACGCGGTCATACTGCTCCCTACCGCGGGCTCTTGGATGGTTATTGCTGCCAGCGGGACTGTCGACAGCAGACTGACGGCAAGCCTTTCCGCCCAACATCGAGAGTCTGGCACCGTTGATTCCCATTCGCTGGCGGGAGCCATCGAAGAGTCTCCATGGTTTGCGATACCCATCCGTCCGGCTAACTTTTCCAAAGGTTGCCTGCTCGTCAGTTTCTCCCAACCGCTTCCGTCTGCCGCCATTCCCGGTTTGCTCGAATTGATGGCGGCCTTTGCCGAGCTGCTCGCCTTGCGTCAGATGACGGATCTTGAGTCATTTTTTGATCAGCGCTGGGAAAAACTCCAACAATTGTGCGCAGGCTTGGCGCGCAGCACTTCCAAAGAGCGAGGTAGTGCTCAGTTAGTCAATCAACTTGTGCCGCTCCTGGCAGCCGCCCGCGTTGCCCTGGTCTCCGTGGGGGTGATGGGCCGACCAAGGCTGGAAGCAGTTAGCGGTGTGACCACGCTAGACCAGCGTTCCCAGGCTTCACTCACATTACTGGAATTCGCAAGTCAAACCATTGCCAGTCGCAAACCTTTCAGCCGCCAACAAAAGCCAGCTTTGCCGACTGACGGTGTCGACGCAGGATCCGTTTTGCCGGATGGCGCTTTTGCGAACCTCGTGGCTATACCGCTCATTTCAACCATCGGGGATGCCCGCTGCCATTTTGCTTTGGTCCTCGAGTGGCAAAGTTACGACGAGATGGTGGAGGCCTCAGCGGTGGTTGCCAACACCCTGCCGACCTTAAATCTAGCTTGGCAGCAGCATCGTCGATGGGAACGTGTCCCGGGCATCTTCAAGCTTTTGGGCGAGCGACGATTGGGTTTTGCGCCCTGGCGCGGTAGGCTTGTTCGCTGGGTAATTGTGACGTCACTGCTCGGTTTGGCCTATCTCGGACTGATGCGACCTTACCCTGTAACGATTGAGGCTCAAGGTGTGCTCGAACCCGCTGTATTGCAAACTGTTTTTGCCAACCTCGATGGTTACGTTGAAGGACTCTTGGTCGAAGATGGTCAACACGTGGTCGTGGGGCAACCTCTTTTGAACTTGCGTTCGCCGGAGCTGGAATTGCGTATCGAGGAGCTTTCCGGCGAATTGCGCACGATCCGCGAAAAACGCAGTGCACTGCAAATTGCCGGCAACCAACTCAATCCAGACGCCGCAGACTTGATCCTCAATCAAAATCGCATCGCGTCAGAAATCAAGCAACTGGTCACGCAAGAAGATAATCGCGGCCAGCAATTGAAAATGCTGCTGGACGAACGTCAGAAGTCAACCGTCGTGGCTCCGATCGCCGGTATAGTTGTTGCCAAAGATTTGCGTCAAAAAATCTCGTCGCGCCCACTGCGCCGCGGGGATGCTCTGTTCCGCATTGTTGATCTGGACGGACCATGGCGCCTGCGCATTCAAGTTGCAGACAAAGACTCGGGGTATGTACTCGGCAACCATCACGCGCGGGATTCGCAGTCCTTACAGTTCGTTATTGATAGTATTCCCGGTGAGCAATTTCCAGCGACTATCAACTGGATTGCCAGTACGGTTCAAAATCAATTTGCCACAGGTTGCTACGTGGAGATGCACGCCAACGTCGATGACGCGGTGGTGCAACGTACCCACATGGGTGCCAGCGTCCGGGCTTATTTCATGTGCGGCGACCAGCCGCTGTGGTTTGTTTGGTGCCGACCACTCGTCGAGTCCATCCAACGTCGTTTGTGGTTTTGGAGTTAAGTATGCCAAACATGCCTGCGCTACTATCCGGTCCGCAACCTAGGGCGGAACATGAGTATCGACCCCCTTGTCCCGTGGAGCCGTCCCGCAAATACTTTGCAGAAGCGGTAGCCGAGACCGATTCCGCGCGTAGTCCTCGGCAGCGTGCTTTGCACGGACAATTGCTGGCTGCACTACGCTGCTTGACGTTTTGCGTCGTGGGCGCGGCAGTATGCCTCTGCAGTCAGGCTCTGGCGGACGATTCCAAAACGGAGATTGTCGTTGAAAATGCAATTCTGAAGACTATCGAATCGACCACCATGGCCTCGCAAGTGGCAGGCCTCATCGACAGCTTTGAGGCGAAAGAGGGGCTGCTCGTTGAGGCTGGCCAGAATTTGGGGAAAGTGCGCGATGAGGCGGTTCACCTAGAACTAACAAGGCTCAAGCTTGCGATTGAAGTTGCGCAGAAGAAATCTGCCAACGACATCGATCAACGACTGGCAACGAAAAGTATGGCGGTCGCTGATAATGAATACCAGCGCGCCTTAAATGCAAACCGCCAAGTTCCAGACACCTACCCTATCAACGAAATCGATCGACTCAAGTTGCTTTCCGATCGTGCCAAGCTGGAAGTCGAGCGGGCCGTGCATGCGCACGAGATGGCGGCGTTAGAAGTCCGACAAGCCGAAAACGAATACCGCAAATCCTATGAGGTCTTCTGTCGCCATCGGCTGATATCGCCTGTCTCCGGTGTAATTGTTGGTGTTGAGAAGCGGGTTGGCGAATGGGTCGAACCGGGAACCAGCCTACTTCGTATTGTGAGACTTGATCGGCTGCGCATCGAAGGCTTTATCACTGCCGAAGCCAGCGCTCAAGATTTGCATGGACGCACCGCCCGCATTACGGCCGATATCGCCGGCAAGCCGCATGAAACGACCGGCACGGTGGTGTTCGTCAGTCCCGATGTAAACTCTGTTAGTAGCCAAGTGCGAGTTTACTTGGAGATTGACAATTCCAAACACATTCTCCGTCCTGGACTACGGGTGCAAGCAAGCATCCTGCCCATGCCATGAGTCAAGCTGCGCAGCCCACGAACGCTGAAGAAACATTTCAACTGCGGCCTGACATCGCCTGGATCGCCCAAGCCAATCAAGGGAAATGGGTCGCCCGTGATCCCATTACGAGTTCATTTTATTACTTCAGCGAAATCGAATACGCAGCCGCCTACCTGCTCAATGGTAAGAATTCGCAGGCGCATATCCTGAAGCAATTGCGAAGGAGGTTCCCCGAAAGTCCCTTTCCCGTAGCGTGGTTCGACTCCTTTATTGCGCGCCTCAGCGCTGCACGGTTGCTGTCTCCCGTTTCGCCGCGCGTCAGTCACATGCTGTGTCGGGCTAAGAAGACTTCGGCAGCCAAGAATTGGCTTAAAATTGCTCTCAGCCCTTTGGCGATTCGCCTGCCATTACTGGATCCGTCGCCCTGGCTACAGAGGATGACCGTACCCGCGGCCTGGCTTTTCCACCCCATCTCAGTCGTTGTGGTCAGTCTTTGTGCGGTGACGCTAGGGCTCAGTGTAGCGGGGCGGATGCTGGATTCGAACTACGCTATCTCAGAGGCGTTGCGGAATATGCAAGGTGATCGTTGGTTGCTGCTGCTGATCTGTTATCTGGTCGTCAAGTCGCTGCACGAGCTGGGGCATGCCTTGGCTTCAATTCGCTTTGGAGTCGCCTGCAAAGAGATTGGTTTTCTATTCTTGTTCTTCACTCCTTGCCTTTATTGTGATAC
>JBBQRC010000153.1:0-9193 GCA_038215215.1 Pirellulales bacterium | reverse complement strand
TCGCCGCTGAGGGGATTCATGTACACATCCGGCAGGACAATGACCAACCCGGCGGTCTCAAAGTTGCCAATATCTACGCTGTTGGAAATACCTCGCACCGGTAGCGGAAATTGAATTCCGTCACCGCCCACAATCAAGCGTGTCACGTTCGGATCGTTCACTGGATCCGGATGGTCGTAGCTGTTCAAAAATTCAATGTCAAAGTGTCCCGCGACCCCGTCCGCAGTTCGCCAGCCATTGCCGGCTAAACCCGGAATAGAACCTTGGAAATTCTCTTCTAAGTACGACATGAATAACCGAATAAACGGTACTTCATCTTGAGGTTGTAATCCCGCTTGAGCAAAATAGGTCGGCAGTGCCGATAGCCGGACCGTACCCAGTGGCAAACCAAAAGTGCTGGTCGCCACCCGTGCACCGTCGAAATCCACAAAGACTTTCTGCACCGTACCAACTGGCTGCTTTTCTAATGTGGGGCGGTACGTTTTCAAGTTGAGCGTGTAGGCACCAAAGCCATCCGCCACGCGCACGTAATAGCGTCCGGTGGACGGCGCCGTGTAGGCAAACGAGACGTTGCCGTCGACCGCAAGCGGCGAGGCAGGAGGATATGCATTAAAGAGCAGGGGGAAATTCAAGCCTTCTGGCAACTTGCTGCCAGCAATCTCTTGGATCTTGGAATCCAGCAAGGTCACGTCAAAACCGGCGGCAGGGCTGCCAATCAAGCGGACGTCAACAATGTCGCCGGCGGTCAAATCCATACTGTACCAGTCTTCGTCCGGAAGACTTCCTAGGGGCGGAATGGGGGAAAAGCCATTCAAGCTGCCAACCACATTAACGATGGGAACCTTCCCGGCAGCTGTCCCCAATGGTAACGCCGTCGCTTGCACTTGATTATTGTTGGGCTCGGACTCGTTGACGGTGATATTGCGCCCTGAAGTAGCATCCTCACCACTCGGTAACCGCACCAAAGATCCGTTCGGATTGGTCGCCTTCGCCCGCTGTAAATAGGTTTGGCCCGAAATGCCGTTGATGTAATCCGCCGTGAACAATCCTTGAATCGGATAATACTTCCCGTCGCTGAACGGAAGAATATCGCTCGCCATCAATTGACGCGGCTCAAGTGTTTCCATCAGTCCGTGACGTAAATCTCGTCTGACCGCTTTTCCGTTGCGCGGAACTCGGTGAACGTTCTTCTTGCCAAAGAATCCTAACTTGCGAGACTTCACGTTTTAGTCCTCTGCTGGGTCGAACGGCCAAATATGAGAAAAGCGTTTCAGGTTGTCAAAATACCGACTCGCCGATACACCGGCGCGTTTTCTGTGCCCAACTTGGCGATAACGCTCAATGTGATGGTGTAGACAAGATGCACAGCCTGGGTAAGGGCAAGCTCGATTTTAATTCCACTCTTGCAACTGTCAACGAAGCACATTGGCTCTATGATGGTTGTGGAAATCTGCAAGTTCCCCGCAAACGCCGATTTTTAGGAGGCTAGCGGTTGTAGGTCTGGTTTTTTGAGAAAAAGAGGCAGGGACTCGCCATTTGGCCGCATTCTGCAGTGCCCCAGCCAGTTTAACCTGACTCTCAGGTGGCCCGATGGGCTGCCAATTCGCGTTTTTGACCAGCCTTCTCATGCTCTAGATCACCTGCGAAGCTTCAAAAGACTCGCCGATTGAAAGAATTTCTTCTGCGTCCAGGAAGAGATCGTTACGGGTGAAGAGACGCTCGATGGCACGACGGTGGATTTTCATTTTGAGCCCTCCGACGCCGATTGCACCGTAGTCGGTTCGTTCGCCGCGTGATACGGCTTTGTCCATAGCACCAATTCCGTGGATACCGGCTGGCGGAACGGCGTTGAGGTCGATCGCGACTCGGACTTGTTGCGCTTGCGCGAGTTTGGTCGCGCTCAGTAGGGGGACCCCTGCAGCCCCACAGCTAAAAATGGCTGTGGCGTCCTGCAAGCAGTCCAGTTGCTCCGGTCCGTCCGAAATGGCCACGGCCGTCAGCCGTTTAGTTGCCTCCGCGCCAACGTGTTCAAGCACCGCCTGGCAAGCCCCTTGGGCGCGGCGGATATCGCGTGAGGCAAGCATAACGCGAGCCCCTTTCCGCAACAGCAACCGGGCCACTCGCAATCCCACCGGTCCGGTCCCACCCAGGACTAAAGCCTGGGTGTTCGCCAACGCCACGTGGCGAGCGGCACAGAGAACAGCCGCGGCTGCGGTGGTGTTCGAGCCGTTACCGTCGAGCATGACGGAGACTCGCACTGGGCCAAAAAAGGCCTGCTTGATTTCGTCGCCGATTGCATCCCCCACGGCCACATCGGAGCCCCCAACAAAAATCGCCGTGCTCGACAATGCCTCAGGTCCGCGGGTGAACATCGCCCCGTGGACTAGCGAGCGGACATTGGTCGGCTTCACGTTGGCGTATTGCAGCAAGTGATCTATGGCCGAATCGACTGCCACCACTGCGTCGAAAGTGCTGGCATGCGCGTCGGAGTCTAGTTGGATCAGAATTCGGCGCTGGTTCATGGAGACCTCGCAAAAACAGTCAGCGGGCGGGTGCGAAGCTAAAATTGATAATCCGATAAATCATAACGAAAAAAGGGCCACAAACCATGCAGCTTGTGACCCGTATTTTATGTGAGCAGCAGCCCGTATCTTGGGCAAGCAGCAGACTAGTTGCCACCATGCTCCACGCCGACAGTGACCCAAGCTGATATCTTTGGGTGCAACAGGCCAACTCGCCACGCTGCACGCCAGCGAGTTGTTAACTGCGCGACGATGAAGAACTAGGCAAAACCCTTGAAAGGGTGAGCTGAAGCGTCTTTTTTCGCCAACATTTCCTGCGCGCTTGGAGAATTCTTCATCGCGGCGGCAATGGCTTCTTTGGTCGCTTCGTAGTTGTACTTGTAGATCTTGGCATTGTCCTCTGCAGCAGGGTGAATGAACACGCCGCAAACAATGACTAGATCCTCCGCTTGGTCGGCTGGAATCACGCCTGCACCTACCGAATCGGCAACTGCCTTGGCAACTGCGAATTGAGCCGGTCCAAACATTTGCACCGCTTGCTTCATCCCCTTAATCGTGACCTTGGTGATCATGACTGTGGAAGGCTTAACAGCCAAATTGGGCTCGAGGACAGCGAGCAAATTGGAATGGCCTGCACTCTGGGTTGACAGCGCGTTGGCAAACGCACTGCCCACAGGACCGGTCTTACTGCCAATCATCAAGTCGATGTGGGCAATTTCATTTCCATCGCCAACTAATGCTTCACCAACGAACAGCGACATCGAATTCAATCCTTCACTCAAGGGGTTACGGTTTAAATGCTGCCGAGGTGGCAGTTACTTACAATTTCAAATCATCTCTGGCGGTTGTTTGCCCTGGGTTTTCCAGGCCGATAACTACCAGCTCACCGGTCCAAACGTGCTTAAAGGCCGCGACTGCCGGGATCGTGCACTGCGTACTCGGCCCCAGAAGTTATGCCACAGTCGTCGGCTTTGCAAGATGGTAAGCCACATTCTAGTACTACGGGGCGACGCGAAACGGCTCTAGAAATAACTCAGCCAACCGACGTTCAACTGCCCATTGCGGGATATGTTCCTGCTCGAGTCGTAGCTGTTGGTCGCGGCACATGGTGTAGGCCGCTAGCTCGGGCGGTGTTAGTTCGGAAGGTGGTGGTCGGTCAGAGAATGCGCGGGTGGTCGTGAATGCCCGATGGGCGTCGAGTGTGGCGGGGTCCATGAGCAGACTGGTTGTGCCTGGAAATGCGTGGCGAAGCATGGCCAGCATCTCGAAGCCATCTTGGTCCATGTCACCCCAGTAGAAAATCGGCTGTCGACGCAGCCACTCGACAGCGAAGAGCTGAGTTAAACTTTTGCCGAGTCCCCCGAACGCCAGAACGCGTCGCAGCGGCGGCAGCGTCAGCCAATTCACCTTATTTTCCACGATGAACACGCGCAGGTTTTCACCCGGCAGGGCCGCTATCGCTTGCACAGGTAAGGAGATTTCTGCGGCGGGGAATTGCAGTTCGTGTTTCAATTGCTCGTCCAGCAGGCGCACGAGGAGGTGCGGTCGGACGTAACGAAAACCGTAACGCTGCTCGAAATAGCGTGGATCGCATCCGAAATCAATTGCGTTAGCGGGTAATACCAAGTCCCACCACTCGCGCAGCAACGATTGGTTACATTCAACCACCTTGGTCGACATCGATAACGGTAGCTCGCGCAGGAAACAGTCAGGCCGCGGATGTTCCATCAAGTACTCCGTGACCGCCAGCAGGTCAGGGACCGCGTCCGCCGCTTGAAGGAGTCGCCGCCAATGTCGCACAATCCAACTTTCCAAGGCTGGCAAGCGCTGGCGAACATGCTCCACAGTGCGATTTAATTGCTGAAATTCGTTAAGCCTACGCGTCAGTCTCAGCAAATCCTCGAGGCTCTCGACAAGGATCGCGGTGGGATAATGGTTCTTGCCATATTTTCGCTTTTGTATCTCCTCCCAACGGATCGTATATCCGAATCCTCGCAGCGCCTTGGATTCAGCACGGAGATTTTCGGTTTGACGGACCAGATCTGCCTGCGACTCAGGCAGACTGAGGTCGACCGGCAAGCGATACGGAAAGAAAGTTGTGTCATTAGTTAGCCAAGCCAGAATCGCGCGTGCGTAAATTCGTTCGGCTTTGTCGCGAATGTCTGCGGGTGTGATCATAGCGAATGCGAAATGCCTGTCGTGGTAAACTTTGGAAACCGCGCATGGTCACGTTCCCCTTATTTAAACAAGTTTTAAATCGACATGACTCCCAGTGAACTACTTTGCAAGTTGATTTCCATACCGAGCGTCAATCCAATGGGACGCGAGTTGTCAGGCGATATTTTTTTCGAGGAGCGACTGAGCGCTTGGTTAATGGAATATCTGCAGTCGATCGGCGCGGCCTGCGAGCGGATAGAGGTTGCCCCTGGCCGCGCCAATGTTTTGGCTCGTTACGATGCACCGGGGGCGACCCAGACACTGCTCTTCGACGCACATCAAGATACCGTCCCAGTTGACGGGATGACGATACCACCCTTCGAGCCGCGGGTGTACGACGGTCGCATCACGGGGCGCGGCGCGGCGGATGTGAAGGGTGGCTTAGCCTCAATGCTCCACGCCTTCAGCCGCTTGGTAAGTGAGCGACCCAAGGGAGGGGCAAACGTCGTGCTGAGTTGTACCTGCGATGAAGAGTCAACGACGCTGGGCATTAACGACTTGGTCCAGTATTGGTCAACCGCACGTGGCAAGTCGCAATTGCTGCTGTCGCGGCCTGACGGAGCGGTGGTGGCGGAGCCCACGGAGTTGAACGTGGTGGTTGCTCATAAAGGTGTGACGCGGTTCCGAGTTCAGACTCGAGGCCGAGCCTGTCATAGTAGCGACCCGACGCAGGGACAGAATGCGATTTACTTGATGGCGCGCCTGGTGAGTTACTTGGAAGCATACGCCGCTCAACTCCCCGGCTCAGCGGCACCCCATTGGCTGTGCGGCCAACCCACACTAAGCGTCGGACAGATTCATGGCGGAATTAGCGTGAATGTTGTGCCGGACCAGTGTGTCATCGAAATCGATCGCCGTTTAATTCCTGGAGAAGATCCGCTGGCGGTGTGGTCCGCCCTCTGCCGACAACTTGTGGAACGCTTTGGATCGCAAGTAGTGGTCGATCCGGCTTGGATCAGCAGCCCGGCACTGAGCGACCACGACAACCAATGGCTGGCTGATCGCGTCCTGAATAGTGTCCACTTGGCGGCTCCCGATCAACATTCTCAGTGTTTAGGGGTCTCTTATTGCACCCATGCCTCAACCACCAGTGGCGCCGGGGTGCCATCGGTTGTGTTTGGACCAGGGTCGATCGCCCAAGCGCACACGAAGGACGAGTTCATCGCCATCGAGCAACTCAACCGAGCCGCTGAGGCATATTTTCAGCTCATGTTAGCGGCCCATTGAGTGGCTGCTCACCGTCGGGCTGGCTTTTAACCGTTCACCGTCCGGCTTGCTTCGCGTGGCGCGGTAGCGTACGATCCAAGCATGCGGGTGTCGGGATGCGCAGCGCACAGTTACCAGCGGCCAACAGCGCAGCAGTTTCTCGGATTACAACTAATCACAGTTCTCCTTGACTGGGGGATTCACTGAATAAGTAAGCTGACGTGGCAACGCACGCACTAGTGCATTGTCACGGCGGCTTTTTTTGTTCTTTGCGACATCCGTCGGTTCTGCCGCCAAGTGCCAAATGTCTCAGATCCTGGTGCAACGGGTTTGGGGCTTTACCGTCCACAACCGTATCTCAATCAAGGCGGACCCGACATGCGATTTAGCGACTTAATGGCCATGGACGGTGTTTCCATGGCGGTCACCGGCCCGATCGCGGCGGTGGGATGGCAGGGTCCAGCGGGAATTATCGGTGGACTGGCGGCATTATTCTTCTTGTGCGTGCTGCTGTTCGTTCTGGTGAAGTATGGCTCGCTGTGGCTGCAAGCCTATATGTGTGGTGCGGAAGTTACTATGTACAGCCTGATTGGAATGAGCTTTCGTCAAGTCAATCCGGGCATGATCGTGACTGCGAAGATTATGTTGGAGCAAGCCGGCTTGAATATCGATCGCCAGCACGGGGTCAGCACGGCTAGTTTGGAGGCGCAGTTTCTCGCAGGTGGCGATGTGATGAATGTGGTGTTGGCAATCATTGCCGCCAACCGCGCCGGCATCAATTTGGACTTCGACCGCGCAGCGGCCATTGATTTAGCGGGGCGCGATGTCTTGGATGCAGTCCGCACGAGCGTTTCACCCAAGATTATCGACTGCCCCAACCCTCGCGGTGGTAATAAAACAACGCTGAGTGCGGTGGCAAGAAATGGAGTCGAATTGCTCATTCATGCACGCGTCACCGTACGGACCAATCTGGATCAACTGATCGGTGGCGCGACCGAAGAGACCATTGTCGCCCGCGTCGGCCAAGGAATTATTTCCGCCATCGGCACCGCGGAATCGCACATGGAAGTCCTAGAGACCCCCGATCGCATTTCCAAAGGTGTGCTCCAGCGTGGACTTGATGCCAATACCGCATTCGAAATCGTCTCGATTGATATTGCCGATATCGAAGTTGGCGAGAACATCGGAGCCAGGTTGATGATCGATCAAGCTAACGCGGATATGCTCACATCGCAAGCGCATGCCGAAATCCGACGTATGGAAGCGCTCGCCACGCAGCAAGAAATGCGCGCGCTCGTGTCGGAAAGCCGCGGGAATTTGGTGCAGGCAGAAGCAGGTGTGCCGGTCGGCATGGCGAAAGCCATTCGCTCAGGTCATATCGCTAACAATCGTCAGTTCTCGCTCGAGTCCGACCGAGCCCTCGACACCGCCCGCTATCGCAACACCGCCAATGCTGTGGCCAAGAGTGTTACGCTGCCACGTGTCACACCCGCCACTAACGGTCTCTAAACGGCTTTTTACCCAAGCAGATATCATGCGCATCCAAGTTGGTTTCGAGATAGCCTTGAGTTTTCCGCAAGCAACCGCGGTGACGTTGACTCTGCACATACACCCGTCGCGAGTCAGCTCCTTGGTCGCTCCCGAACACTTTGTGGTGGAACCGGCACTACCGATGACCAGCTATCTCGACTCGTTTGGAAATCGCTGCGATCGATTGTTTGTGAATACGGGTCGCCTGACGGTCCGCAACCATGCCATCGTGGAGGATAGCGGTCAAGAAGATCCTCAGGTATGGACCGCGCAGCAACACGAGGTGCAGGACCTCCCCAATGAATCGCTCATTTACTTGCTCGCCAGTCGCTACTGTGAAGTCGATAGCGAACTCAAGGACTTGGCCGGAAAACTCTTTAACGCCACGCTGCCGGGTTGGCCACGGGTCCAAGCCATCTGTAATTTTGTCAACCAGCATCTGCGTTTCGACTACCAGCTCGCTAGAGCCAATCGCACGTCCCTCGAAGCGTTCCGTGAGCGAACGGGTGTCTGTCGAGATTTCACCCATTTGGCCATCACGCTCTGTCGCTGCATGAATATCCCCGCCCGTTATTGCACAGGTTATCTCGGCGATATTGGTGTCCCCCTAGCGGCGTCGCCAATGGATTTTAGCGCTTGGTTCGAGGCGTACCTCGACGGCAAGTGGTATGCCTTTGACCCACGCAATAACATTCCTCGTATCGGTCGCATTCTGATGGCCATCGGTCGCGACGCCACCGATGCCGCGCTCACCACGACTTTTGGCCTCAGCAAACTCGAAACATTTCGTGTCTGGACGGACGAACTGAAGTCGACTTAGGCGTCATCCCAAAAAAAGTTACCGCTTTGATTTCCCCTCACCCTGCCCTCTCCGCCGCTATTCCTGCTGCGCACGGCGGGGGCGAGGGAGCGAGTGCGGTAACTTGTTTTGGGATGGCCCCTGACAGCACTCGCCATGGTCGCTAACTCGCCTCCGCCAACACTTGTGAGAGCGTGTCGATGCAGGTCGACTGCAGCCTGGTCCATGCTGGACCGCCTGCCAACGGAAATCGTTGATTGATTTCCAGTTCGATCCCGGCATAACTGTTGTTGGGGAATTGCTTTCGCAGAAAGGTCGTCAGCCCGTCGGCATTACCGCGATAGGGATAGTTCAATCGCACTTGCGTATCCGCGGCGTTGGCTCGCAAGACCTGCCGCCAAGCTCGACTCAATTCCACTTCCCACGCGCGGCTAGGATCATACAACAATCCCAAGTCTGTGTTGCGGACGTGACCGTCCAGTTCGGGTGTGAAACTATGTAGACCCAGGTGCAGCACACGACGCTTTGCTTTAACGGCCGCCTCAACTGCTGCGTACACCCGGCGGCGGTGAGGGGTATGGTACTCTCGCAGGACTTCCTGGCGCTCACTGACCGGTAGCTGGCGAGTGACTTCGGAAAAGACCCGCGGATGATGAGGGCTGCGATTCAAATCCGCTAGCAACCGCGTGACGATGGCTGTCTGCAATTCCCAACCGCTCGCCTGGTGCCATCGCTCGCCCAGCTGCGCGGTTCCTGGATCCCAGCCGCGGTGTGATTGCAGCAAGGCTCGATGGGGAGCAAATAATTTGCGATACGCTGGCGGTACCTGATGGCCACCGTGCTCACAAGTCAGCAGAATCGTCAGCGGTCGACGGTGCATAAGCTCTCGATAAAGTTGCAGACAGGATGCCGCTACAGG
>JBBQRC010000152.1:0-9215 GCA_038215215.1 Pirellulales bacterium | reverse complement strand
CGGAATCGCCAACCTCAACAAGTTCCGAATCGCTTTCGAGCACCACACCGGCAGCATCGATTCCTGGAACATGCGGCAGCGTCTTGGCGACCCCCGGATTTCCGCTAGCCGCCAAAGCATCCTTGTAATTCAACGACGAGTAGTGGACCTCAATCGTAACTGAACCACGGGGCAAGCGATCCAATGAAAGCGATTTTTCGCTCACTTTGACTCCCGAGACTTCCTTCTCGGCCAGCAAGCATCGAAACAAGTCAGTGGCCATGCGCACTACCTTTCGCGTTTATTTTAGGTCGAACGTGGCGACGACAGGAAAATGGTCGCTGGTATCCAGTTCAGACGGTGGCAGGGTGAGCCGCTGGTCCCAATGCTCACGACCATCAGGTTTCCCTTGCACCACCAAATCACCGCGAACCACGATGTCCTTAAAAACCCAGTCGAGCCCGGGACCGTCCTCAACGAGGCTGGGACTAACCAGAATGCGATCGTAAGCACGGTCAAGGATTAAGTGCGTCCGGCGTTGATCCGGTTTGGCAAACTTCAGCAGGTCAACCAAAGGATGCGGCGATGTTGGCCCGATCAATTCTTGCATGTCGCCACTGGCGTCCCCTACTGGTTGTTCCGTGTTCAAATCCCCCAACAAGATCACATCTTGCCCCTGTGCCAACTGAGGCTCGAGCCAGTATCTGGCCAAACGTGCTTGGCGAATGCGAAAGTCCTCCGCGTCCTCAGTGGCTCTTTGATGGACTGTCATCAACGTCAGCGGGCTCTCCACGGTACGCCAGCGGAACTCGGCCACTAGGTGCTTTGACAAGTTATAGAAATTATTACTCGCAAACATGGCTTTCGTTTGTTCATGACGCCGGTAATGCGTCAGACCGCTGGAAAAAAGAAGCCCCACGTCGTGCTCAGTATGGCGGTCGGTCCCTTGAATGAAGGCAAATCGATAATTTAGGTTATGCTTTTGCTTGAGTTCCCCGGCAATGGCCGCCAGCGTTTGATCCCCTTCAATTTCCTGCAACGCAATGATGTTTGCCTGCATGGCGGCCAGGGCGGAAGCTACTGCGGCAACTTTGGCTTGCCAGGCCTCTTTGGATGGCGCAGATTGCTGAACCGACAGATCGCTGCGGTTATCGCCTCGATAGTCATCAAACATCCATTCCACATTCCAGGTCACCACCACCAAACTCGCCGGTGGCTCATCGTTTCCCCGGATCGAACCAGCACCGCTCGTCAGTATCAGGATTAGGCCACAGAGAACGATGGAAGTTTGTTTCAGCAGCATGTAGGCAAGCTCGCAAAGTTAGGGCAGCCTGGCGTGTAAAAACAGGGAGCAACCAGGATCTGCGTTTATTGTAGACCTAAGCTAGCTGTTCACGTGGATTTGCCAAGCAGGCTAAAGTGGGGGCGTAGAAGTGGCCCCGCTCGGCGGTTTGCCAGGTTATCCGCAGCCCGCGGAATTCAATTCGGCATGAGGCTCGCCTGATCAAGTTTTGAAAATCCGTTATATTTACCCCTTTCACCAACCACTGCTAACTCGCAATAACTGAGTACTGATGCGATCACTGGGACAAATTGATGGCCGGAAAAAAACCGAGAAATTCGTCGCTTTTCTCATCACGCAAAAAATCAAGACACATATCGAGGGCATCGATACCAGCTTGGACCGCTGGGAAATTTGGGTGCGGGATGAAGACCAACTTGGCGCGGCGCACAAGCAGCTGGAAGCTTTCTTAGCCAACCCGAATGATGCCCAATACGACTCGGCGATCCAAGAAGCCACGCGACTGCTCGAGGAGGAGCAGAAAGCTCGTCAAAAAGCAGCCAAAAACGTCCGCCGTATCCAACCCAAAAACTCGGTCGTTGGCCTCAATCGCGGCCCCATTCCGCCACTGACCCTAACCCTGGCCATCTTGTCCGGAATCATCTCACTGCTGAGCGGTTTCATGCAGCCATCCGCCAACAATCGGTGGGGGCAGTTGACCGTTAGCGAGTTATCCTTTGTCTCGGCGGCTGACTTCCGCGCGTCCAAGGGGGACCCGGCAGCCAGTTTAAAAAAGGGAGAGATTTGGCGGGCGGTAACTCCCATTTTTTTGCACGGCGGCATGCTTCATCTGGCCATGAACTTGTTCATGCTAATTTCTCTGGGCAGACTAATTGAACGTCTACTTGGCACGCCGCGATTCGCTCTACTGGTACTGCTGCTGGCCGTCGGGCCGAACTTGTGGCAAGGCTTAGCTCCCGAGTGGATGTCCGGCTCTCCAAATTTCGTGGGGATTTCCGGCGTCGTCTACGGGTTGTTTGGTTATATTTGGATCAGGTCCAAGCTACATCCGGAGATGGGCATTTTGATCCCAATGCCAATCGTTATTTTGTTGGTCGGCATGATTGTGATCGGATTCACCTTCCAGTTTCGTGACTTCCATCCCGCCAATCTATGTCACCTCGGTGGCCTATTGCTTGGCATCGCCGCCGCCTTTGTTTCTGAAAAACGTTAGTCCTAAAAAGCAATTTCCCAGCGCACCGGACTACTGAGTAGGTCGGGGCGGCGCATTTCCAAGTCGCGAACAATTTTCCGGTGTAATTCGGTGCAAAGTATTGTAGTGACCATCGACGGCCCTGCAGGAGCAGGCAAGAGCACCGTCGCCCGGCGCTTGGCCGAACTCTTGAAATTTGACTTTTTGGATACTGGCGCGATGTACCGTTGCGTTACGCTGGCGGCACAGCGGGCGGAGGTCCCTCTTCGCGACGAAGTGGCTGTCTTGCAATTGACACGTAACTTGTCCATCCAACTGCACGGTACCAGCGTCATCTTAAATGGTGAAGATGTCTCTGAAGCCATTCGCGCCCCGGAGGTTTCCGCAGCCATTGGCGCGGTAGCCGATAATCAAGCTGTGCGCGGGCTGCTGACTACCCTGCAACGCGAATGCACCAAGCATCGTCGAGTCGTCACCGAAGGACGTGATCAAGGAACAGAAGTTTTTCCCGATTCACCCTGTAAGATTTTCCTCAGCGCTAGCAGCCAAGAGCGGGCCCAACGCCGCGTGGCGGAACTGGCTAATAAACAGATCAATGCCACCTTTGAACAGATCCTGCAGCAGCAAAACAACCGCGATGCAGAGGACGCGCGGCGACCGGTAGGCGCACTCCGCAAAGCGGAGGATGCGATCGAAGTTTGCACCGATGGCATGACACTTGACGAAGTTATCGAACACTTGCGGCAGATCGTCGTGGCTCGCCTGGGAGATCTGTGCCGCGACGGTGGGCACCTCCCCCGTGATACCAACGGGCTAAAGCCGAAGTAATGGCGCAAACTCAAAATCTGAAGAACCGCGCCGAAGCGTTGTTGAAAATCGTCTTCTATTGGGGCGTTCAAAACGTCTCGCGATTAATCTGCGTCCTGCTCTTCGACCTACGCTGCTTGGGTCGCCCGCATTTGGATTTCAACGGTGCCGCCATCGTCCTGAGCACGCACCAAAGCCACCTCGACCCAGTGCTCATTGGCCTATCGTGCAACGCGCGGCTGGATTATTTGGCCCGACGCACCCTCTTCAATAACCGCTTATTGGGAGCAATTATTTACCTTCTCAACGCCATCGAGCTCGATCGTGACCGCAGTGGCATTGCCGGATTAAAAGAGATGCTGAAGCGGCTGAAAAATGGCCGCAAAGTACTCATGTTTCCTGAAGGAACGCGGACCAGCGACGGCCACATCGCGCCCCTTAAACCTGGCTTTCTCGCCGTTGCCCGACGTGCGCGAGTACCGCTCGTCCCGGTCGCCATTACCGGAGCTTTCGAAGCGCTGCCGCGCACGTCCAAGTTCCCTCGCCGCTATCCTATCTACCTGGCTTTCGGACAACGGATTGAACCGGAGACGATGGCGAATCTATCCGATGAAGATCTCTTGCGACTCATTCGCGAGCGGCTAGTCGATTGCTACCGTCAGGCAAATTCGCTACGCGACTAAGGCGCTGCGCGGAAATAAGTTACCGCATTCGTTCCCACGCCCCTGCCCAGCGCAGCAGGAATAGCGGGGGAGAGGGCAGGGGGAGGGGAAATAAAAGAGGTAACTTATTTCCGCGCAGCTCCTAAGGCGATTGGCTCACAAGGCAGGGCCACTGATCAATTTCTTTTCGGAGGAACTGGGGGACAACAAATCCAACTGAAGTGAAGAGTTCCCCTCGCCCCGCCATTGCACCAGTTTCGCAAGTTTGAGCTGCGCATTGGCTTCCCCCGCTACCTCATTCCCTGGCGCATGGCCCCACAGCACTTTCTTGTTGTCGGCTGTGCGAATCCACATGAGCCAACCTGCCGTGCCAACCAACCGCTCATCAGCGACCACATAAATCCCTTCCAACCGCAGGTCGATGCGCTCGGTTTCAAGCACACGACAAAGCTGCAGCGCCTGTCTGATACGACTGTCGGAATAAGCCATGCCGATATCGCATGGCGCCATTGCCCCTTCGGCATAAATCAACAGATAGTTCCACACTTGGCTCTGATCAAAATCGGCGGTTGGCAGGATGACACCCGATTCATCCACCGGATAATAGCCGGGTGGCGGGGCGTTGGTGGTGGCCGTCGTCTTGCTGCCGTCGTAATGCACCATGGCAATCGGACGGCGATAGATCAGATCAACCGTAACCTTACCCCCTGTCAACTTGGTAACGCGGGTTGCTTGCTGCACCCAACTGTGGGACTCGAAAGCGTGCGCAATAGTGGCACTCGCCTGGGGGTCAAGCAAAGACAATTGCCCGAGCCCTCCACTGGCAAAAACCTCTTCACGCACCTTGGTGCTGCGAATCCAGGTTGGTTGAGGAGTTGTGATCAAATTCTCGATGCGCACTGCGTACAGCGCTTTGTCGAGGTGTTCGGCACCCCAGTAGTACCAGCCGAAGTAACCCAGAATCAACAAAGGTACAACAGCGAACAGTAACGCTCCGCCAGGAACGAATTGCAGCAACTGTGCAAGTCTGCCCCAATTGGTCTTTCGTACTTCCTTGTCTTTTGCTGCGGCCAACCCTAGCGGCTCCTTCCGTCCTGAGGTGACGAAATTGGCGAATCATCCATGGGCGTTGAAATGCTGATGCCACGTCTGTGGGGATCGAAGTGCAAACACGTTGAACAGCCTGTTCACGCATCCCCGCGATCCGGTTATTCGCCCAGCGCTGAAGTCCTCCGTGAGTAGAGGGAGTTCTGCGAGGACGCACCAGCAGGTACGGTCTTACCAAATTCGCAGCTGTGACTGCAACGCGATTCCCGTTTTGATTTCAACAGTTCTACGAACTCGGGCCAACAATGCTAGCACTTGGTCGCTAGTGGCCGTCCCAGATACGACAATATAGCCTGGGAAGGGGGCACTCAGAGAGACCTCGCCTTCCGAAGTTCCCTTCACGCCAGCCGCTTCCAACAACTCACCAATGCTAGCTACTCCCGGCTCGACGAGCGCTAAGGCAGCGCGTAGATCGCCGGCGGGTTGATTGGCGCGTTTGATAATCCAGTTGGCTTGCATGCGGCGGGTGAGTTCCTGCTCATCTCCCGTTTCGAGCTCCAATTCCACTTCGCAAATGATCGCATCATCGAGATTACTGCGTCGAAAGGCAAACTGCAGCCCACTTTTCTCGAGCCGACGCAGTTGACCGTCCCTCTGCACGACCAACGCCGCCACGACATGGTTCCCTAAATCAGCGTTTAGGACTCCGGCGTTCCACACCACGGCGCCGCCAACCGAACCGGGAATTCCCACCAGATGCTCTAAACCGGCTAGCCCCATGCCAATCGTCCGCGAAATCAAATGCCCTAATTTTGCTCCGGCTCCGACCTTGACTATCCTCCCGCGAGTGCTGATTTGCGCAAAATCGGGGGCGCTCAGGTTGATCACCAAGGCGTCGACACCAGGCTCGCGCACCAATAAGTTCGAATCGCCCCCCAGTACGCGAATCGAGATTCCCGCGGCACTCGCTTCGGCCACCAAACCTTGCAATTCATCGGTAGAGGTAGGCTCAGCGTAATAACGGGCGGGACCACCAATTCGAAGCCAACAGTAGGGAGCGAGTGTTTCGTTTTCACGGACGATGTGTTGCAATTTTTCTGAAAAAATCATAGTACTTTTGGTGGCAAATTAAATAGCTAAGGTTAAATCCGGCGGCTTTTCTTTTAACGGGCGTCGCCATCTGCCGCCAATTCAAATTGTACCAAAATCGGCTTCGCAAAAAAAAAGCGATCAACCCGTGCTGGAAGGTTGATCGCTTGAATTTATTACTGCGGCCAGATCGCTGCAACGAGCAGGAACTGCCAGGGCCAGGTTTCGCGAGGAAACCGTTTATCTGTTCGCTGCTCGTTGGAGCAACTCATGGATGCGCGACTTAGTTTGCATCCCCGTCAAGCTTAATTTTTTCCAATTTCCCGATGTCCTGGAAAAGAGTACAACCTGCGGTAGAGTCTCGCCTCGCATCAATTGCTCGGCCAACTCTGGTCGTTCATCCTTGTCGATAACGGTAATTACCACGTCCTTCAGATCCCCAGATTCCTTCATGGGTTCGATCGTGTCTCGTTTCATTACTTGACAGGAAGCACACCAACGTGCTCCCACGAGAATCAGTAGCGGTTTGTTTTCCTTTTCCGCCTTTGCGAATGCATCTTCGTAGTTCAGAGAACTGTCTTTGCTCGCGCCGGTAACGGCCATGAGGAGGGCTAGTGCCACTTGAACCATACTTGTCATCCTTCTTGAAAAGACAATACAGCGGACACCCATCAGCTTTGAAGCTGCCTCGCGAGCAGACCCAGAAGCCACGGGGCAACTTGCGCCTTATCCAATTCGGGCTGAGCACGGACGAGTCCAGCCTTGTCGAGTTGAAATCAGCCAGAGGATCCAATCTCTCTTTTCAAATTGCATTTCAAGCCAGGATCAGATGCAATTCGCTACGACGAGCGTCGCACCTCATTCTGCCTTGCGAAAACTTCGGTGACTGGTCGAAACGCTTCAACTTGCCAGCACACCAACAGGTGTCACGTGTCAGACGCACTCCCCGGTTTCAAAGACAAGAATCGAGACGTAGCTTAGGGGAAATAGCAAAAGTATTCCGATTGCGTTGCGTCTAACGCCAAATTTCGTCCGCAGTATACGCCAGCGAGTTGGGCTCGCAACCAGTCGAGCACGGTTCTAGGTATCGGGGAGCTCGAGACGGTTTGGTGATCCTGCGACACCCCAAATGCTAGTATTGGCGCGTAAAAAACCCTAAGTCGTTCGCTTTTTTCGGTTTAGATAAGCCTCGCTAGCATTGTTCGAGCTGGAAATGCGACCCTGTTTGGGTGTACACTGTGCCACGGAAAATTTTTGCGAATCCACGTTTTGACGGATTCTCACCGCCCAAAATATCGTCCTTCCCCCTTTTTTGACAGTTCAACGAGGCGCTCATCAACAACATGCGACTTCGAATGGGACTCATCGGCCTTTCCCGCGATTGGCAGCAAAGGCATTACCCGGCACTACGAACGCTGCAAGAAAGATTCGAACTGCGTGGGGTCTATAGCTCCGTCATGGCATTGGCCGATGGTGTAGCTCGCGAGTTTGGTGCCCAGGCCTTCGACGGCTTTTACTCAATGGTCTCGCGTGAAGACATTGACGCGATCATGATGCTCGAGGGGGACTGGTATGGACTAGCACCCCTAATTGCCGCGTGCGAAAACGGCAAAGCGATCTATTGCGGCGGCGAGGTGGACTTTGATCCCCATAAAGCCGCAGATCTAAAGCGTGTCGTGGAAGATGCTGGCGTCGCGTTCATGGCGGAATTTCCGCGTCGCTTCGCGCCAGCCTCTCTGCGTTTAAAGGAACTGATTGCCACCCGGCTGGGAAAACCCAAGTTGCTGTTTTGCCATCGTCGTATGACTTGCGAAAGTTCGGAGAATCGCCGCAACGGCCGCACGCTGGCCGCCCGCGCGGATCGCGAATTGGTAGAACTCATTGATTGGTGTCGCTTTATCGTGGGGCGCGAAGTGCGGGCCGTGCAGGCGGTTCGTCACCCGGTCGCCCTACATGCCGGCGAATCCGATTACCAAGTAATGAGCTTGGATTTATCGGAACCGGACGCTGCCCCTTGCTCCACTTTGGCACAGATCAGTTGTGGGGCTTACATTCCGGCCGCCTGGCACGAAGCCATTGCCTTCCGCCCCCCCGCGGCTGTGCAAGTTTGCTGCGAAAATGGGTTGGCGTTTGTCGATCTCCCCAACAGCCTGGTGTGGTTTGACGAAGCCGGGCGGCATCAAGAATCGCTGGATTCAGAAATGCCCGTCGGACAACAATTACTGACCCAGTTCCATCGCGCCGTCACCAGTCTCGTGCGAAAAACAGCGGATTTGGAGGACATCTATCGCAACTTGATGACCCTGCAGATGGCCCGACACAGCATGAGTTCCGGTCAGCGAGCCGCACTCAGCTAAGTTGCCGCCAATTAGGTACAACCCAGAAGGCACAACCCAGTGTGATGCTCCCGCTGGTCGCCTTACGGTTCCTGTAGCAGCTGATCGACGATCGTCTCGATCGTTTTGTCCACGGTCGCCCCCTGCCAATTCAACTCGCCCTGCCACCAAAAGCGAATGTAACCCTGCTTGTCGATGACATAGACGGTCGGCCACATCGTGTTTCCCCAAGCATTCCAATTCTTGCTTTCGACGTCGATTAATACAGGGAAATGAAAATCGGCTTTCGCAGCCGCCGCAATCACCTTCGCCGGATCGCGTTCCGCCGCCGTTTCGGGTGTCTGAATGCCCACCAGGGCCACTCCCTTTTTCTGAAGCGTCTCATCCCAACGCTTATAATGTCCAAAATTCGCGACGCAATTGTGGCACTGAAAAGCATAAAAGTGCAGCAACACAACCTGGCCACGCAGCGCTTTGAGCTCGGCCGAGGTGGCATTGGTCCAGTGTCCGGAATCGATCAGCTCCGGCGCAAACGGATAGATGCGTTCGAGCTTCTTCGTGTCTAGCGGCTCGCCGAATGACTTCCACAGTTTGTCTGTCTGCGCAGGCAACAAAATCGCCAGCGCTTTGGCCGCCTCACCCTGCTTCGCATTAACAAACTGCTCCTGTTTCTTGCTATCATCGGGCTTCAGATCCTTGCCGAGCTGGTCCGTTTCGGAAAATAATTCGGTCAGCTTCTCAAGCCTCTTATCGTCCAAACGAAGGAACTTAACGATTTCCGGGCGGAGTAAAGCCCTAGC
>JBBQRC010000151.1:0-9221 GCA_038215215.1 Pirellulales bacterium | reverse complement strand
CGTCTCACTCCGCTCGTCTTGATCGTCGCCACCGTAGGCAGGCGTCGACACACGGCGGTAGGATCGTACCGAGTAGTTCGATGGTTGGATGCCCTTTTGGGAATGCGGCGGCTGCGTGAACGCGATCTCAAAACCGGTTGGCGTAGCCACAACTTCATCAATACCAAGTGGCAATTCACGATCCGCGCGCAGTCGCACAATCGAGCCTGTATTCTGCCCGCCCCCCCAGCCGCTATCGTGAAGGCTGCCGACATAAAGATCACCGTGAGGACCCACGGCCACGCAAATGGGCCCTTCGAACGTAGCTTCCCCCGATGCCACAGGTCGACTAAAGGGATACGCAGCACCTTGAATCTGATCACCTACCTGCTGCAGACTCATGCGAATTAATGACAGTCCGTTGTACTCGCAGCCAATTAGGTCTCCTTCGAAGGGCCCAAACAGCGACTCCGTGGACAAACCTGCCGGCGTCTCCAGAAAACAGATGCCGTTCACACTCCGCGTCCAGGGGTGTGGCAGATTGATCGTTGGCGATTCAAAGGGGGGCGTAAAACCAGGTTTTACTTCCAACTTGTTGATAAAGCCGTAACGCTTGCCAAACTGGAGGTGATTCAATTCATTAAAGGGATTGTAATTTCCCTGATTGTCGGTCGCGAACAAGTCCCCCCGCGCATTCAGCGCCAACCCCATCGGAAACCGTAAGCCAGCCGCCATCGACTCGATACGAAAAGCGCGCGGTGAATTCGCCGCAGCGTAAGGCACCAGCTTTAACGCCTCGCCACGCAATTTGGCCGCCGCCTGACTGCGATCGTCCTGCTGGCAGGGTAAGGCCATATAATAACCGCCATCGCGATCGCGCACTAAGCCAACCGCCCAGTCATGATAATCAGCGGTATAACCCCAACCGTCCGCCACAACCTGCTGACTGTAAGGCGTGCCCATGGCGGCGCTCAGGTCCTGTCGCAAACGAATAAGGCTGGTTTTACACAACACATCGATACTGTCGTCATTGACGGCCAAACCGTACGGTGCGGGCAAATCATCGCTGATCACTTCGAAGGTGTCTTCCAGGCTATCGCCGTCGTTGTCATGAGCTCGCAGCACGCGACCCTTGAGCGATGCGAGGAATAATTCGCCACGCGCGTTCCAAGCCAGCGCCGTGGGCATTTCGTTGCGTGGCAAAGGTAACTGAACCCCAGAGAAACCAGGAACTGTGTCCACTTCGCGCAGCAGTATCTCGACTGGGGGCAAAGCGACTGGCTGAAAACGGTCCGCCGGTAATTGGCTGCTAAAATGCGTTGTCCAGCTCGCCGAATTGGCAACTGTCGACGCATCGGTGACCACCGCCAACTGCCATGCGCCTAACTTCTGCAGTTGTCCCTCAGACGTCCAAGTGGCAGACACGTATTCATTGAATGTAGCCTGCGCTTGCTGGCCGACGACTTGCAACTGCGCCGCAGGCGGAAGACCGATGACAACCTGCTCCGATGCTGCCACGTCTTCGAGCGCGGTGGTGACCGTAAAGCCAGTCGCATCGACGGCCACGATCCGCTGTGTGATGGGCACCCACCGCGACTCCGACTCGCATTGCATTTCCAGGCGTCCGGCCCATTCCAGACCTCCTTCGATGTGACTCAAGTGGTCGAATTGCACCACAAACTGTGCTGCAGTTGCCAATTTCCAGACTCGCTGCTGGCTATCAACGAGAGAGATTTGTTCCAGAAATTCAGCTTGCGGAACGAGCGCAGGCGCACCAGCCTCCCAATACCAACTTTTGCCACGCGTGTATTGCCGCGCTGTATCACCCAGCCACCAACTGGCGATTCTGCCCGTCTCCAGATCGAACAACACGTTATGTCGATTGGGTAAACCGACGATCAAAGGTCGCAGGTAATTTTTTCCAGGTGTCTCCAACACGTCGGTGAGCACGTTGGCATATTCTGCAACAGTATCCAAGTTCGAACAGCGCACTACCCGCACTGGATTGGGCTGAGGTGGTTCGAAGCCACGCGTATTCAACGCTTGCCACAACGAAGCCAATTGCAGTTCGAGATCATCTTGCAACATCCCCTTCACGGGGACCTGAATGGCTGGCATTTCCATCCGCGGGACAATGCGGGCCGGATTGTGCACCCAACGATTGAACCAAGTTGGCCGAATCCGTTCACCCAGCATCGTCAAATCGGTACCGTGCGCGTTGATAGCAACTTTTGGCGGCGACATACTGCCGATTTGATGACAGCTCTGGCAACCGAAGCCCTCGGCCGTGACCAGCCGCGCCGCCGCCAACTCAGCTTCCCGCCCCACCGGCAACTTAGGTGCAACTACCTGTATTTCAGGTATGCGATCGTGTGCAATCAAGTGTTCGATCAGGGCCGACGACTCTTGGTCACTCAGTCGAAACTTGGGCATGCGGACAGCGAGCCACGGACGTCGGGGACTCTCATTTCCCGCCACGACATCGCGCAGCGTCTTGTCGTGTAATTTGTCCCCTACGCCGGTGAGCGCCGGTGGTGAAAACGCCGCCACTTGCGGTGCCAACTCCGCATCCACTGCTACCAACTGCGCGAGAATAGGGGCGATCCCGCGCTGACCATCGCGCGCATGACAGGCAATGCAGTTTTGTTCCAACAAGACCTGGCGTCCATCTGGCAATGCCATGGCCTGTGTATTGGCAGTGTTCCAAAATATCCGCAAACTCTTGCGCTGGCTGTCCGACAGGCCGAACCCGGGACGACCCACCGTTGCGTCAGCTACTGTCAAACAGCCGCTTGACCAATCACTGTTTTGGTCAAGCTGCGTTGGCGCGCGTCGGTCTTGGAGCGCGTGGGGGAGTTTGTGACACGCGGCACACTGAAGTTGCTTTAACAGGCGTATGCCCTGCACAAATACATGATCCCCGTGGGCGTCGGTCGCCGCCGCGTCAGTCTGGTCCGTCCCAGCGCCTCGCTGGCCCCGCAGGAACAATGCCAAGTCCTCTTGCTCCAACGAGCTCAGTTTGAAGACCGGCATGCGATGATCGGGGTTCACTTGCGCGGGGTCCTCGAGCCATCGTGCGAAAAAATTGTCGGTTCGCTTAGTCGCAATTTCGCTTAAGTCACCACCACCAAACTGTCCGGAAGCGCCAAGTTCATCCAGCCGATGGCAGGCCAAGCAGCCGAGCGAATGGAACGCGGCACGGCCAGCTTCAGCGCTGGGCTCAACCCGCGCCGGCGGCTCATTCTTATTCGGCTTGGCAGGTTTCGCTTTGACAAACGGTTTCGGTGAGATTGATTTGGATGAATAGGCAACGAGGGTCGCTGCAATCGCTTCGGCATCCGCACGGCTCAAACCAAAATGGGGCATGTGCCGCCCCTCAGCCATTTTATGATGAGAGGATCGCTGAGAATTATCACCCACGGACGATTCTGGCTGTGTCATTAGCCGGGCGATGAGCCACTCGGGGCGCAAGTTATCTTCCAGATGAGTTAGCACTGGCGCCAGCAACGGATCGCGCGGGTCACTCCCCTGATGACAACTCTGACAACGCAATGCCCGGTTCAACTCCGCCCCAAGCGAAAACGGGTCGTGCAACGTTTGTTCGGAACGATGCGAAAAGTACCGCTCGCTGATGGGTTCCAGTTCAAATTGAGGGCCAGACCAATACATCCCTAGTCGCCGTGCACTTTCATTGGTCGAGGCGTATTCGATTTCAATGGCGTGTCGACCAAAGGTCAGGTCGAGCGGCTGGGAATGCATCCAAGCGGGGCGCTGCGAAGTGGACTCCAACACCACCCGCCCGTCCAGCCGGATCGTTAATTGGCCCCCCACATGCGCATGCAACCGGAACTCGCCATTTTCTTTACTTTGCAAAAAACCGGCCCAACGCAACGTGAAGGGCGAACTAGGTGGGAGCCGCAAGTCGACCGCTTGGTCATGCCAATTGAACATTACATCGGCATCCAGACGAGTCACTTGTTGACCATGGCTTTCAACCGTCGCGATCAGCCCCGGCAGAAACTCCGGCGGCTCTTCGTCGTCCTGCGCGTGGGTCAGCGGGCACGTCATGAGCAACCAGACAGGCAGTAGTGCTGCAAGCTGAAATGAAACAATACATCGCAAATGAATTCGCATGGCTTTTAATTCACTAAGGGTCGTAGATTTTGATCCATGCTAGCCGCAGCGGACTAAAAATGGCACCTTCACGATGAAGAATTTTCCAGGAAACAAGGCCCGTAACCAGCGCCCAATGGCACTCACGTTGTGAACCGAAAGCGCTAGCTTCGGGCTGAATGGGCGCAAAATGCCCTCAAAACTGAGGCCCACGGCTAGCGCCTGAGGTTCACTTTGACGCAATACGATAACTCGGATTAGGCACGATCACGACCAGAGAGGTCACTCAGCGAGTCGATAGCTCGCAGAATTCCTTCGGCTTTGTGCCACGTCTCTTGTTCCTCAAACACCGGGTCGCTTGCGGCGACAATGCCTCCACCAACGGGCACTTGCCACCAGCCGTCACAGGCGGTCAACGTTCGAATCAAGATACTCAAGTCCATATCGCCAGCCAAACTGAGAAAACCCAAACTGCCGCAATAGGGACCACGGGCTGTCTGTTCCAATTCACTGATGATTTCCATGGCGCGAATCTTGGGAGCACCGGTGATCGAACCACCTGGAAACGTCGCTTGCAGAAGATCACAGGCCGTATACGGATCCGCCAACCGGGCACGTACAATGCTCACCAAGTGCCACACGTACCGGTAAGCCTCCAGATGGCAAAGACTGGTCACCTTCACGCTGTCGGCATCCGCCACCCGCGATAAATCGTTGCGTAGCAGATCCACGATCATGATGTTCTCGGCTCGGTCTTTGTCACTGTGCAGTAGCAGTTGCGCCATCGCTTTGTCCGCTGCTGGATCGCTCAACCGCGGCCGCGTCCCCTTAATGGGTCGCGTTTCCATTTCACGCCCAGCTAACTGCAGGAATCTTTCGGGCGAGCTGCTGACAATTTGTGTTCGACCAAAAGCGGCGTAGCCACCAAACGGAACCGGGTTTTCGCGACGCAGGTGCAAATACAAATCGCGTGCCGGACAGGTGGCGCGGCGCATCAGTCGCTGGGCCATATTGACTTGAAAAATGTCACCAGCATGAACGTATTCGATGGCCTTGGCGACCGCCTGACGAAAGCCCGCGGATGAAAAATTACTGGTCCAAGCGCTCGACCAACGCGTGGGAAACTGTGGACATAAATGCGAACTGGGCAAATCATGGATGCGCGACGGACTGGCCGCCAAACTTTCGTCGGGAGCTTCCAAATACTTCAAAAAGTCCTGCATGCGCTGGTACGCGCGACGCGCCCGACGGTGGGTGTCGAGGGCCGGCAAGCCTTGCGAGATCAGCCAAGCCTCATTGGTCGCATGATCCCAGGCGAGAACCACGTCGTAGAGTCCACAGACAGCCAGCGGTAAATGAAACTCGTTGTAGCGAGCTGAGGGTAATCGCTCAAAACACTCACCAAGCTCGTAACCGAACCATCCCAAAACACCACCTTGCATCGGAGGGAGACTTGGCAGAGGCGGCGTGTAGTACTTGGCCAACAGCTTGGCCATGCTCTCCAGTGCACCCGCTTGGGGTTTGTCAATCCGCCAAGTGCAAAAGGGATCTGCGGACAGATAACTGTAGCGGCCCAAATGCTCCATCATCAGGCTGCTATCTAGCCAGACACAACCCGGCCAACGCGACAATCGCTGAAAGCAGTATTCAGGAGTGAATTCGGCAGGCAGTCGTCGCGTCAGCGGTTCGAAAACGGACAACTGAGAATTCTCTCTGGCGTGAGCGTTAGTTGGTAAAAAAGCTGTCAACGAAGAAACCAAAAATTCGATACTTACAACTCTTTAAACGCTTTGGCAATATCCAGCACGGCTTTTTGACCATCGGCGTACAACATCAACGCGTTCGGGGCAGCAAACAGTGGATTGGGAATGCCAGCGAAGCCAGGGCTCAAACTGCGTTTGATAATCACCACGGTCCGACACTTACCCACTTCGATGATCGGCATCCCCGCAATGGGGCTTTTCGGATCGGTTTGCGCGACGGGATTGACCACGTCGTTCGCGCCAATCACGATCGCCACATCCACGGTTTCCAAAGTCGGATTGATGTCATCCATTTCCTTGAGCTTGTCGTAGCTAATATCCGCTTCCGCCAACAACACGTTCATGTGGCCGGGCATGCGCCCCGCCACGGGATGGATGGCGTATTCCACATTGCAACCTTTGGCTTCGAGCATCTTGCTCAAATCCCTGACCGCGTGTTGGGCTTGCGCGACCGCCATCCCATAGCCAGGCACAAACACGACTCGCTGGGCACCATCGAGAATCATAGCGACGTCCTCCGGCGAAGTACTGCGCACGTGGGCATACACTTCATCATCGGATTTCGATTCAGCCACTGCGGCCAAACCACCAAACAATACATTCGCCAGCGAACGATTCATGGCTTTGCACATGATCTGTGTCAGAATGACTCCGGAAGCGCCCACCAGAGAACCCGCTATGATCAGGGCATTGTTATTGATCACAAAGCCCGTCGCCGCACCCGCCAAGCCCGAGTAGGAGTTCATCAGCGAGATGACCACGGGCATATCTGCACCACCAATCGGCAGTACCAAAAAAACGCCCAGCACGCTTGCCAGTACGATAATCGTCACGTACCACATCGATTGTGAAAATCCAACATCCGCAGTTGCGAGCGGATAGATCACCGCCAGCGCCAGCAGCAGCAATACACCGTTAATAAATGGCTGGTTTGGCAAACTAAAAGGCTTCTTGAATTTCTTGAACTCCTCCAGCTTGGCATACGCCACCAAGCTTCCCCAAAACGTTACCGTACCTATCAAGCCCGAGACGCCAATGGCGATCAAGGCGTCGGTAGAATGGTCTGTGGAGATCTCCAGATCGCCCCAGGCGACCAGGGTCGAGGAGGCGCCGCCAAGCCCGTTCAGCAAACCGACCATCTGCGGCATTGAGGTCATCTCTACCTTTAATGCCAACACGGCACCGATGGATGAACCGATCACCAGTCCCAAGACAATATAGCTGTAGCCGGCTATCGACGGTTCTAGAACAGAGACCACAATGGCGACGCCCATGCCAATCGCGGCGATGATGATGCCACGCACGGACGTACGTGGATGCGACATTTGTTTCAAACCTAGGATCAGCATCAAAGCCGCAGCTAGGTAAGCGAGCAAGATCGTGGCTAATGGAAGCATTAAATTCTCGACGGTCTAGAGGCAACAGAGGGAAATATCGGGCGATGATCTTCAGCGTTTCTTGAACATCATCAACATGCGGTGCGTGACGAGGAAACCGCCGACGACGTTGATCATGGCCAAAATGACGGCAATCAAACCCAGAAATGAGCCAAAACCGCCCATCTTGTTCCCAGCCACCAGAATCGCGCCGATAATGGTGATGCCGCTGATGGCATTAGAACCTGACATCAACGGAGTGTGCAAAGTCGGTGGGACTTTGGTAATCACCTCGACGCCCACAAAGACGGCCAGCAGAAACACCGTCAAACTACTTACGAGAGCCGTTGTGCGCGAGATCCCCTGACTGTCCGACTGCGGCTCGGCCGCCGACGGTACCGTTGTTCTGGTGGCTGGCGTTCCACCCGGAGGCTCTCGTTGCGATTTAATGTCAGCCAGCAGGAGGTTACCCACACAGAGCGCCGCGGCTAAAAAAAATAAGACCATGCCGTATCGAAAAGCCAAGTGGAAATTCATCGCTGCGCTCCCGTGGTAGTCCTGTCAGCAGTCTCGCGTTTTTAACAGAAACGAAGCCAGCCGAAGTTGTAACCTTCGGCTGGCTGATTTGACTGATTGCTTAGCTTACCAGATTTGATTTCACTGTGGAGCTACTCACACGGAGCTACTCCCTGGTTGGGCGGTCGGGCCGTTTCGCACCATCTTCGCGACCTGCACCTTCACGACCTGCACCTTCACGACCTGCACCTTCGCGACCTGGGCCTTCACGACCTGGGCCTTCACGACCGGGAGCACCAAAGCCAGGAGGGCCTGCTGGACCACCGAAACCACGTCCGCCGGCCCCAGCCCGCTCTTTCATCATGGCCAGGATCTCTTCGCGGGAAATCTTCTTGTCGCCGTTGGCATCCGCACGCTCTAACATGCCGACCATCCGCTCGGGCATTTCGCTCTCGCTGATGTAGCCATCGTTATCCTTATCCGCCTCCATCATACGATTGATCATTTCTTCCGGATTGCCGCCAACCCCCCCAGGGCCGCCAGGGAATCCCCCCGGGCCGCCAGCAAATCCCGTCGGGCCGCCAGGACCACCCATTCCCTCGAAGTTAGGCATGAGCTCGTTCATCGTCAGCTTGCCGTCTTTGTTTTTATCCAGCTTTTTCAAGGAGACCACGGCCAAATCAATTTCTTCCGAAGAAATCTCGCCGTCCTGATTGGCATCAAGCGCCATCATGAGGGGTAAGCGAGCCATCATCATGCCCCCACCGCGTGGGCCTCCTTCACCGCCACGCCCCGGATCCCCTTCGCCCCTGCCAGAACCACCTGGACGATCCGTTCCGCTTGGCTGACCGTCACGAGCCTGCCCTGGGCGAGCTTGTTCATCTCGCGGGCGATCCCCGCCCTGCTTCTCTCCTTCTCGAGCCCCCGCGGCGCGCGGTGGGGCATCCTTCGCACCCTCGCGATCTTGGCCAAAGACCGTCAGCGGAGAAATTGCGAACGCTAACCCCAAACAGGAAATCGCCAGTCGTTTCATCGTGTGCTCTCCCAATATTTTCTATGACGGATCGTACTTTAACCAACTTACAAACCCCACTAAGGCAAGGAGGTTTCGGTGGTGTTAAGCGGTCACGTGACGGCATTTTAAATCTCGTCGTCGATTTGCTTGAGTGTCGCCATGCCGCGATTGTGAGCATAACTAGAATCGCGGGGGCAAGTTTCAAGACGGACTGTTGCGTAATCGGCGAAATGGCCCAAGCTCGTTCTCGATCAGTGATCGGAGCGAAGCTTGCATTTGAAACCTCAATGCAGTACTTTCAGGTGGTTCACATTATCAGTCGTATAGCTATCGATAATGTTCCAAGCCCACCCATTGTCAAGCGTCCGTTGACTGATAATTAAATCGTCAGGTGCTCAGCCCTCGTGCTCGTGCTCAGTCGCGCAGCGAGGGTGCTCGTACTCGTAATCGGAACCAGCC